>DASQMT010000028.1:0-9157 GCA_035645355.1 Solirubrobacteraceae bacterium
GCTGCGCTCACGCCGTCTGCCACAGGATCATCGCCGCGTACGCGCGCCAGGGTCGCCAGCGCTCCGAGTCGCCGGCGCCGGCCGCGCGCTTGAGCCAGAGGTCACCGGTGGGCCAGGCGTCCGGGTCGCGCAGGGCGCGCATCGCGATGTACTCGACGGTCCAGGGACCGAATCCGGGCAGCTGCAGCAGCGCCGCGCGCGTGGCGGCGATGTCGAGTGGCGGATCGAGCCGCAGGCCGTCGCTCACCGCCCGGGCGAGTGCGCGCAAGGCGCGCTCGCGCGTCTGCGGCATCCCCGGCAGCACGCCTTCGGCAACCGCCTTCGGAGTCGGGAAACTGCGGCCGTCGCCGAGCTGGTCGACGAGCTTGGCGGCCGTCCGCCGGGCGCCGGCGACGCTGACCTGCTGCCCGAGCACTGCGCGGACGGCCAGCTCCCAGCCGCTCCAGGCTCCCGGCACGCGGAGCCCGGGCGCGCGCGCGAACAGCGGATCGTCGCCGAGCACGGCGGGATCGTGGCCCGTGTCGAACAGGCGCGCGATCACCGCCGGGTCGGCGGTGCCGCTCAGCTCGAGCGCTCCCTCGACGCGCCTGACCTCCGCCTCGCCCGCGCGCCGGTAGACGCCGCCCGCGACCTCCTCCAACCCGGGGATCGCGCGCGTGCCCAGCCACTCCAGCATCCGCTCCCAGTCATAAGGCTCGCGGACGGGCAGGATCATGCCCGTCAGGCGATCGTGCTGACCTCGTCGCCCGGGTAGGGCAAGGCCGGGACGTCCTCCGTCGTAGCGCCGATCCGCCGGGCCGCTGTGCGCCCCTTCTTCACCACCGGCACGTGGTCGGCGGCGGCCGCGAGGCCGAAGCGCGTCATGTTGCCGTAGACCGTCTCGTACTCAGCGGCGCGGACCTTGTACGTCTCGTGCCAGATCGCAACCGCGCCCGAGGCGCGTGCGGTGCGGTTCCACTCGCGCCAGGCGGGCAGGTGAGGGAGGTCCCGCGCCCGCGCGAAGCGGTCGAGCTGCTCGAACGAGCGCCAGTACTGCACGGCCGCGGGCCCGCCGATCCACGCGAGGTAGGCCTTCATCAGCCCCAGTTCGGGCCTTGCCTCCAGCTCTCTGAGCATCGGCCGCATGGCCGCAAACGTCGGCCACCAGCCGCGCACGTCCCAGGGCTTGTTGATCCGCATCCCGATCATGAAGACGACGAAGTCACCGTCGATGTCGGCCGTGTAGCGACCCTGGAACACCCTCGCCATTGGCGCCTCCTTGGATGGCTCTATGCCTACCTGCGGGAAGGACCGCGGTCAAGGACTTCCGCCGGACGACGTGCGAACATATGTTCGGTGTACGCCGAGCTGCACGCCCACTCCGCCTTCTCCTTCCTGGACGGCGCCTCGCTGCCCGAGGAGCTGGCCGGTGCGGCCGCCGAGCTGGGCTATGGCGCCTTCGCGCTGACCGACCACAACAGCCTCAGCGGCTCGATGGAGTTCGCGCAGGCCGCCAAGGGGCTCGGGCTGAAGGCGATCCACGGCGCTGAGATCGACCTCGACGACGGCCGCCACGTGACGCTGCTCGTCGACACGCAGGAGGGCTGGAGCAGCCTCTGCCGGATCCTCACGCGCGCGCATGCCCGCGCCCGCGCTCCAGGTGATCCCCCGCCCGCCGTACCGCTGGAGACGCTCGAGGAGCACACCGCCGGACTCGTCTGCCTGAGCGGCTGCGCGCGCCAGGGCGTGCACGACGAGGCGACGCTGCGGCGGCTGCTGGCCGCGTTCGGGAGCGAGAGCCTGCATGTCGAGCTGCAGCGGCCGTTCCATCGCGACGACCGCGCCCGCAACCGCCGGCTCGCCGAGCTTGCGCAGCGCCTGGGGGTGACGGCGGTGGCCTCCGGCAACGTCCACGCGCACGCGCACGCCCGGGCGCCGCTTCAGGACGCGTTCGTCGCCCTGCGCAACTACACGCTGCTCGATGCGTCGGAGCCGCTGCGGCGCGGCAACACCGCCCACGTGCTGGCCTCCCCGGAGGCGATGGCGATGCGCTTCGAGGACCATCCGCGGGCGGTGGCCGAGGCGGCGGCGCTCGCCGAGCGGCTGCGCTTCGACCTCACCGTCGATCTCGGCTACCGCTACCCCGGAGCGGAGGACCCGACCGCGATCCGCAGGCTGGCCGAGCTGTGCTGGGGGCTGATCGCCGAGCGCTATCCCGAAGGGGACCCGCACCGCGGCGCGGCACACGCCAGGCTCGAGGAGGAGCTGCGCGTGATCGACGGGCTGGGGCTGGCCGGCTTCTTCATCCTGCACCGGGATCTGCTCGAGCTCGCGCGCGAGGTCGCCGTGCAGGTACGCGGCCCCGACAGCGCGCGCGCGCTGCTGCCCCCGGGCCGAGGGCGTGGCTCCTCGGTGTCGTCGATCGTCTGCTACCTCACCGGTCTCTCGCACATCGACCCGGTCGCCAACGACCTGTTCCTCGGGCGCTTCCTCAACGAGGAGCTGACGGCGCTGCCCGACATCGATCTCGATTTCCCGCGCGATATCCGTGAGGTGCTGATCCCGCGCATCCACGATCGCTACGGGCGCGAGCGCTCGGCGCTGGTGGCTGCGTTTCCGACCTTCCGCTCGCGCGGAGCGATCCGTGAGCTGGGCAAGGTGCTGGGGCTGCCGGCGGGGGAGCTCGAGCGAGTCGCGCGCGGGGCCGAGCCGTGGGCGGTGCGCGGCGTGACCGCGGATGTCGAGTCGGCGCTCGGGCTCGACGCCGGCGGGCCGCCGGCGCCCCTGGTGGACCCGGACTCACGCGGGCCGTTCGCGATGTCGACCGCCGAGTGGCAGGCGCTGGTCAATGGCCGCCGGCCCGACCGCGACGAGGAGAGTGGCGGGGCCGACGAGCGACGCCGCGCTGCGCTGCCCGGCCGCTGGGCCTGGCTGGCGCGATTGTGCGACGAGGCCTACGGGCTGCCGCGTCATCTCTCCCAGCACTCGGGCGGCATGATCGTCTCGACGCGCCCGCTGATCGACTGCTGCCCGGTGCTCCCGGCCGCGATGGAGGGGCGCCAGCTCTGCCAGTGGGACAAGGACTCCTGCGCGGACGCGGGCTTTCTGAAGATCGACCTGCTCGGGCTGGGGATGCTCTCCTGCGTCGAGCGCGCGGTCGACCTGATCGCGCGCACGCGCGGCCAGCGCGTCGACCTGTCGCGGATCCCGTTCGACGATGCCGCAACCTACTCGGCGATCCAGTCGGCCGACACGATGGGCGTCTTCCAGATCGAGAGCCGCGCGCAGATGCAGTCGCTGTACCGCACGCGGCCCGAATCGCTGGACGACCTCACGATCCAGGTCGCGATCGTGCGTCCCGGGCCGATCCTCGGCGGGGCGGTCAACCCGTACATCGCGCGTCGTCAGCGAATGCGCGAGGACCCCGATTTCGAGGTGCCGTACGACCACCCGTCGCTGGAGCCCGTGCTGCGCGACACGCTCGGCACGATCATCTTCCAGGACCAGGTGATCGAGGTCGCGATGGCGTTCGCCGGCTTCTCTCCCGGGGAGGCGGAGGGATTGCGCAGGGCGATGAGCCGCAAGCGCTCGGCGGAGGCGATCGAGGCCTATCACCAGCGCTTCGTCGAGGGCGCCGCGCGCACGCACGGGGCCGATGCGGAGACCGCTGAGCGCGTCTACTCGATGATCGTCGGCTTCTCGGGCTTCGGCTTCCCGAAGGCGCACGGCGCCGCCTTCGGGCTGCTCGCCTACCAGTCGACGTGGCTGCGCGTGCACTTCGGGCCGGAGTTCCTGTGCGCGCTGCTCAACGAGCAGCCGATGGGCTTCTACGCGTCCGACACGCTGGTGCACGAGGCGCAGCGGAAGGGGATCGAGCTGATCGCGCCCGACGTGAACCTGTCCGGCGAGGAGTGCACGGTCGACGACCAGGGTCGCATCCAGCTCGGGCTGAGCTTCGTCCTGGGCGCCCGCAGCGCAGAGCTGTCCGCGCTCGTGCGGGCGCGCGAGACGGGTGGCCCGTTCAGAACGCTGGCCGACCTGGCCTCCCGCGCCGGCGCCGGCCGTGCCGTCCTCGACCGCCTGGCATGGGCGGGAGCCTGCGACGCGCTTGCCGCGGCGGAGGACCGCGCGGCGGTCGGAGCGTCGTCATCGGGGGGCACGGATGGTTCGACGGCGGGCTCCGCCACCGGCGCGACCCGCGCGCGGCGCACAGCGCTGTGGCGCCTGGGCGTGGCCGCCCCCGGAGCGGCCGTCAAAGAGGGCACCCAGCTCGCGTTGCCGCTGGAACTCCCTGGCGCGCCGGCGCTCGAGCCGCTTGCCGCCTGGGATGCGATGGTCGCCGACTATGCGACCACGGGCCTGACCCTGGGCCCGCATCCGGTCGCGCTGCTGCGGCACGAGCTCTCGGGCGCGGTCTGCACGCGTGACCTCGAGCGGCTCGCACACGAGACCCCGGTGACGATCGGCGGCCTGGTCGTCGCGCGCCAGCGGCCCGGCACGGCCAAGGGGATCGTCTTCATCCTGCTCGAGGACGAGTTCGGCACGGTCAACCTGATCGTCCCGCCGCCGGTCTACGAGCGTCACCGGTTGGTCGTGCGCTCCGAGCCGCTCTTGCTCGCGATCGGCCGGCTCGAGAAGCTGCCGATCGCCGGCGGCGCGATCAACGTCTACGTGCGCGATCTGCGCCCGCTCGCCGCGCCCGGTGCGGCCGGTGGGGCCGACGTCGTGCCGCTGCCTGTTCGTGTTCCACCGGCCCCGGTGCCCGAGACGGGCGCGGCCGCCGCAGCGGGTGGCGAGCACGCGGCGGACGGCGCGCTGGCCGACTTCCGGGGTGTCGCGCCCGCCGTGCAGAGCTTCGCCGCGGGACGGCGCCGATGATCGCGCCCCGCATGCCCGGTACTGCCGAATCGACACGCTGCCCAAATGGGTATCGTCCGCGCTGATGGCGGTACTCGCTTTCGTGCTCCTCTTCGTGCTCCTCGGCCTGGGCGCGCTCTTCCTCGCCATGCGCGGCGGGTCCAAGGGCGCCCGCGAGCGGCGTGCGGTTCAGAGCCGGCGCGGGCGCCGCGGCGCGACGTTGCTGTTCGTGATCTCGATCCTGATCCTCGGCATCGCGGTGCCCGCCGTCGTCATCGCGACCGAGACCTCGCGAAACTCGATCCCAGAGGCGAACGTCAAGGAGCTCACGGAGACCCAGCTGCACGGGCGGGAGCTGTTCGACCTGCGCTGCAAGAACTGCCACGCGCTCGAGGCCGCCAAGGCGACGGCACGGGTCGGACCCAACTTGGACGACCTGCGCCCGCCGAAGGCGCTGGTGCTCGACGCGATCGAGAAAGGGCGCGCCAACGGCAACGGCAACATGGCGGCGGACCTCGTCGAAGGCGAGGACGCAGAGGCGGTCGCGCAGTTCGTCGCGGTCGCCGTCGGTAACCCGCCGGAGTAGCGCTCCGCCGGTTCTTCGCGCACCTTCCGGGAAGTCTGAGCGGCCGCCCGTCGCTTCCGCCGGACCGTACGCAAGGATGTCGTGCGGATCGGCAGCAGTGTCGATTCGTGAGCCTGGAGATGGAGAAAGTGCCTTTCTTGCAGGGCATTCATGCACTGCTACGATGCCCGGCCGCATCCGTCGCTGGATCCGTGGCCGAGTGCCGCCGGATTCGCCTCCAGCGGAGGCAGGAAGCGCGGAGCCGGGGTGGGACCAGATTGTCGTCGACCCCGAACGCCTTTTCCAGGTGCGAGCCCGTCAGCTGACCCCCGCATGCAACGGGAGAGGATGAACGTCGTCATGCCAGAGCACGCCCGCCGCTTCACCGCGCCGCCGTACGACCAGTTCGACGACGAGGACCGTGTCGCCGACTGGGGCGGGGACGACCTCTTCACCCGCATGCCGCGTCCGCGCGCAATTGACGATGCACCGCCGCCGCGCTTCTCTCGCATCACCCGATCGTCACCGCCCGTCGCCGCGCCCGGGGGCGCCGCGCGGACGCTTTCGCTCGTCGAGTCGCCCGAGGAACGGCGTGTCGACGCGCGGCTCGGACCGGGCGACGCGCCGCTGGAGGAGCGCAGCGGGGTGCGCGACCGCAGGCGCGCACCACAGTCGGCGGAGCGGGCGATGCTGGAGCGGGCCGAGCGGCTCGGGCTCGCGATCGTGCCGCCGTCAACGTCGGGGTCCGCGCCGCCGTTGGGGTCCACGCCCCCGTCAGCCTCTACGCCGCCACCCGCAGCCGCACGCCCAGCACCGATCAACCTGCCTCGACTCCCGGACGGTGCCGCCGCGTTGCCGGCTCCTGGCCAGCCCGGTCGCGCGACGAGCGTGATCACCGGCCGCCCGGACCGAACCCCGTCGCCGCATCCCCTGCCGATCGTGCGCGCCGACCGCCAGCGCCATACACGCACGCCGGCCGAGTGGATCGGGGCGCGGCCGGAGCGGATCGTCGGCTGGGCCTTCGCGCTCGGTCTGCTCCTGATCCTCATCGCGATCTCGACGGCGGACGCAGCCGCGGTCTGACGCGGCGCGACCCGGCGCGTCGCCGCGCTGCGGCGCCTTGAAGGATCGGCGCTCGACACCTACACTTACAAAGTGTAAGGCAAGGCCCGTCCTCCCCAAGCAGGGGTTCGCCATGAAGACCCAGATGAGCCGGTTCCAGATCCACGATGACCTCACGGCCCCCGAGGCCTCGCTTCCGGTCCTGAAGGGTGCGATGGCATCCGGTGGGCAGCTGCCGAACTTCCTCGGCGTGCTGGCCGGCTCGCCGGCCGCGCTGCGTGCGTATGCCCGCTTCCGGTCCGAGCTGCGGCACGGCAGCCTCACGGTTCCGACGCTCGAGCGGATCGCGCTCGCGGTCGCCGAGCACTTCCGAAGCCAGCCCGGGCTCACGATCCACACGCGCACGGCGCGCGCGGCGGGCATCGGCATCGACGAGGTCGCGGCCGCACGGGATTGGGAGTCGAAGGATCCGCGCGAGGCGGCGCTGCTGCGCTACCTGCGCGCCCTGCTCGAGCACCGCGGCCACGCGCCGATGCACCTGCACGAAGAGGCGCGCGAGGCGGGCTGGACCGACGAGCAGCTGCTCGAGGCGATCGCGTTCGCCTCACTGGAATCGCTGACCGCGATGGTCAACGTCGCGGGGGAGGTCCCGGTGGACGGCTCGGTCGAGGACACGCGCGTCCTGCGAGCAGCGTAGGCTTCGCGGGGATGAGCCGACCCGCGCACAGGCGCACCGCCGTCGCGACGCTCGAGCCGCCCGAAAAAGCACACTGCTGCCCCTACCTGCACGAGGCGGTCGAGCTGATCGGCAAGCGCTGGTCGGGCGCGATCATCGCCGTTCTGATCGAGGGCGGACCGATGCGGTTCTCCGAGATCGCGCAGGCGATACCCCAGCTCTCGGACCGGCTGCTGTCCGAGCGCATGAAGGAGCTCGAGGCGCGCGGGATCGTCGAGCGCCGCGTCGGCACGTGCTCGCCGGCGCGCGTCGAGTACGCGCTGACCGACATGGGCTGGGAGCTGGCGCCGACCCTGGACCAGCTCAAGCGCTGGTCGCGTCGCTGGCTGACCTGACCGGCACAGGCTTGGCCGCCGGGCCAATGCCGTAGGCCCGCGGCTCCTCTAGGCTGCCGCGCACCATGGACACGCCCCGTACGGCCGACGACGTCAAGGCGCTCGCCGAAGAGCGCGGGATCCGCTTCATCCGGCTGTGGTTCACCGACATCCTCGGCCAGCTCAAGTCGTTCTCGATCAACGCCGCAGAGCTCGACGACGCGTTCGAGGGCGGGATGGGCTTCGACGGCTCCTCGATCACGGGCTTCAACGCGATCGAGGAGTCCGACATGATCGCGATGCCCGACCCGACCACCTTCGCCACGCTGCCCTGGCGGCCGGAGGACGACGGTGGCGGCGTCGCGCGCATGTTCGCCGACGTCCGCACACCCGAGGGCGAGCCGTACGAGGGCGATCCGCGCCACATCCTGCGCCGCGCCGAGCAGCGCATGCACGAAATGGGCTTCGATGCGTTCAACGTCGGGCCTGAGCTCGAGTACTTCCTCTTCAAGGACTCGACGTCGACCGAGGTGCTCGACCATGGCGGCTACTTCGACCTCACCACGCTCGATGCCGGCTCCGACGTCCGCCGCGAGACGGTGCTGGCGCTCGAGAAGCTCGGCATCCAGGTCGAGTACTCCCATCACGAGGTCGGCCCCAGCCAGCACGAGATCGACATCCGCTATGGCGACGCGCTGAAGACCGCCGACGACTGCATGACCTATCGCATCACGGTCAAGGAGTACGCGCTGAAGAACGGCTGGCACGCGACGTTCATGCCCAAGCCGCTGTTCGGCGAGAACGGCTCCGGCATGCACACGCACCAGTCGCTGTTCAAGGGCGAGGCCAACGCGTTCTACGACGCCGACGACAAGTACTTCCTGTCCGACGTCGGCAAGGCGTTCATCGCCGGCCAGCTGCGCCACGCGCGCGAGATCTGCGCGATCTTCGCCCAGTGGGTCAACTCGTACAAGCGGCTCGTGCCCGGCTACGAGGCGCCCGTCTACGTGGCCTGGAGCCGGCGCAACCGGTCTGCGCTCGTGCGCGTGCCGCTCTATCACCCGGGCAAGGAGCGGGCGACGCGGATGGAGCTGCGCTGCCCGGACCCGGCCTGCAACCCGTACCTGACCTTCGCGGTGCTGCTGCAGGCGGGCCTGGAAGGGATCGAGAAGGGCTACGAGCTGCCCGAGCCGATGGAGAAGAACCTGTATCACCTGTCGCCCGATGACCGCCGCCGGCTCGGGATCGAGCAGCTTCCGGAGACACTGGGCGAGGCGGTGGAGCTGGCGGCGGAGTCGGAGCTCGTGCTGCGCACGCTCGGCGAGCACACGTTCAACCGCTTCATCGAGATCAAACGCCAGGAGTGGGAGGACTACCGGGTCCAGGTCACGCCCTGGGAGCTCGACCGCTACCTCGGCATCCTCTAGCCCACCCCGGCGCTCAACGGATCCGCTCGGGCGCCGGCGCGCGCCCGTTGAGGACCCCGTCGCCGGATCCGCCGGCATCGGGCCCGCGCCCGTCAGCCTCCGCGGCGTGCTCGTGCTGCAGCCGCGATGGCCACCAGATCTTCGGCCCGATGTCGAGCACGAGCGCCGGCACGAGGATCGAGCGCACGATGAACGTGTCGAGCAGCACGCCGAACGC
>DASQMT010000029.1:0-2698 GCA_035645355.1 Solirubrobacteraceae bacterium
GAGGCGATGGCGCAGGCCGGCTCGATGCTCGGCTCGGGCGCGATCATCGTCGTCGACGACTCGGTCCCCGTCGTCGACGTGGCGCTCAAGACGGCGAAGTTCTACCGCCACGAATCGTGCGGCAAGTGCACCCCCTGCCGCGAGGGGACGAACTGGACGGTGAAGATGCTCGAGCGGATCGACTCGGGCGAGGCGACGCCGATGGACCTCGACATCATGGCCTCCGTCTGCGAGCACATCATCGGCAACTGCCTGTGCGTGCTGGGCGACGCGATGGCGATGCCGATCGGGTCGATGATCAAGCACTTCCGCCCGGAGTTCGAGGCGCACATCGAGGCGGCGCGCGAGCGGTCGAACCTGGGCGCCATGGTCGCGCAGGTCAACCGCGGCGACCACGCCGGCCCGACGGACATGCTCGAGCCGGCTGGCGCCGGTGTCCGGAGCGAGCTGCACTGATGCCCCGGCCCGAGGTCCGCAACGTCACGTTCACGATCGACGGGCTCGAGGTCACGGCGCCCGAGAACTCGATGCTCGTCGACGCCGCCCAGCTCGGCGATGCCGAGATCCCGGTCTTCTGCTACGAGCCCAAGCTCGGCCCGCCCGTCGGCGCGTGCCGCATGTGCCTCGTCGAGATCGAGGGCATCCCGAAGCTGCAGACGGGCTGCTCGACGCCCGTCAAGGACGGCATGGTGGTGCACACCCAGACCGAGCGGGTGCACGTCGCGCAGCGCGCCGTCGTCGAGTTCCTGCTCATCAACCACCCGCTCGACTGCCCGGTCTGCGACAAGGGCGGCGAGTGCCCGCTGCAGGACATCACCTACGGCTGGGGGCCCGGCACGTCGCGCTTCATCGAGCCCAAGCGCCACTTCCGCAAGCCGCTCGAGCTCTCGCCGCTGATCGCGATCGACCGCGAGCGCTGCATCCTCTGCTACCGCTGCGTGCGCTTCTCGCAGGAGATCTCCGAGGACTACCAGCTGATCCTGTCCGAGCGCGGCGCGCACTCCTACGTCTCGACGTTCGACGGCCACCCCTACGTCGGCCCGTTCAGCGGCAACATCATCGAGCTGTGCCCCGTCGGCGCGCTGACCTCACGCGCCTATCGCTTCCGCGCGCGGCCCTGGGACATCGTCGGCGCGGGCACGGTCTGCACCTACTGCCCGTCGCAGTGCAACGTCGAGCTGACGGTGCGCGACGACCGCGTGCTGCGCGTCCTCGCGCGTGACAACGAGGACGTCGACGACGGCTGGCTGTGCGACAAGGGCCGCTTCGCCTACCAGTCGACTCATACGGACGAGCGCATCACCCAGCCGCTCGTGCGCGAGGGCGACCGGCTGATGCCGGCGACGTGGGAGAAGGCGCTCGACGCGGCGGCGGCGGCGCTGAAGAAGGCGGGCAGGCAGACCGCCGCGCTCGCGGGCGGCGAAACGACCAACGAGGAGGCGTTCCTACTCGCGCGACTGTTCCGCGAGGGGCTCGGCTCGGGCCGCCTGGCCGGCAGCCCCGCGCGCTCGCTGTCGACGGTGCTGTCCCGCGCGCTCGCCGCGCCCGCCCTGCAGGCGACGGTCCCCGACCTCGAGTTCGCGCACGCGGTGCTGGTGCTCGACTGCGACCCGGTCGACGACGCGCCGATCCTCGACCTGCGGATCCGCAAGGGCGTGCGCCGCAACGGCGTGCGGCTCGCGGTCGCAAGCTCACGCCCCGGCGCGCTGGACCCGAACGCCGAGGCGGTGCTCCGCTACGCGCCCGGCACCGGCGAGGCGCTGTTGGTCGGCCTCGACGCCGCGATCGCGGGTGACGACGGCAACCTCGGCGGCGCCGCGACGGCTGCCGGATCGGACGCCGCCGCGGTGCGCGAGCTCGCCGGCTTCCTCGCGGGCGCCGGCGGCGACGTCGTGATCCTCTATGGCGAGCGACTGCTGTCGGGTCCGCGCGGCGCCGAGACCGCGCATGCGCTGCTCAACCTCGCCACGCGCCTCGGGCTCGCCGGGCGCGACGGCGCCGGCCTGCTCGAGATCCCCTCGGCCGCGAACGGCCGCGGCATCCGCGAGGCCGGCTTCGCGGGCGCCCACGGCGCCGGCTACGCGCACCTGGAGACGGTGGCGCTGGGCGAGCCGGCGACGGCGCTCTACCTCCTGCATGCCGACCCGCTGCGCATGGAGCGCGACAGGACCGCCTGGCAGGCCGCCCTGGCGGGCGCGCAGGCCGTTATCGCGCACGCCTCGACGCTCACCGAAACGGTGCGCGAGCACGCCGACGTCGTCTTCCCCGCCGAGGCCTACGCGGAGAAGGAGGGCACGCTCGTGCATCCCGACGGCCGCGTGCAGCGCCTGCGGCCGGCGATCGGGCGCCCCGGATCGCTCGGCGCCGGCGTGCGCCCGGGCTGGCAGGTGATCACCGAACTGGCGGCGCGCTGCGGCCTCGACCTCGGCGTGCTCGCCGGCCCGATGGCATCCAGGCAGCTCTTCGACGCGGTGCCGTTCTACGCCGGGCTGTCGCTCGACGCGATCGGCGGCCGCGGCGTGCGCTGGCCCGCCGGGCCGGCCGCCGAGACGGTCGGCGCCGGCAGCTGGGAGCTCGCGCGGCTCGACGTGCCGCCCGTCGACGGGGCGCCGTCCAACGGCTCGCTGCGGCTGGGCACCTGGCGCTCGCTCTGGGCCGCGCCCGAGGTCGACCTCTCGCCCGCGCTCCAGTTCATGCG
>DASQMT010000030.1:0-10127 GCA_035645355.1 Solirubrobacteraceae bacterium
AGCTGCTGCGCCGGGCGGTGCGCGTCGCCGGCGCGCTGCACGCGCGCGGGGTGCGCCGTGGCGACCGTGTGGCGCTGACGCTGGACCCCGGGCTCGCATTCGTAGAGGTGCTGCACGGCTGCCTCATGCTGGGCGCACCCGCCGTCCCCGTCGACGCGCGCCTCGGCGCGCGCGAGCGCGCCGCCGTGATGCGCGGGGTCGAGTTCACCGTCAACCGGCCGATGCGCGGGATCGCGGGGGTCTTCCAGCTGCCCGAGGCGCCCGCGCGCGACGCGGTCGCGCTCGTGATGCACACGTCCGGGACGTCAGGCGCCGCCACGCCGGTCGAGCTCACGTACGGCAACATCCGCGCGAACGCGCGCGGCCTGGCCACGGCGCTCGGGCTGGGCGACGACGAGCGCTGGCTCGCGCCGCTGCCACTCGCGCACGTCGGCGGGCTGATGGCCGTGCTGCGCTCGGCGCTGATGGCAACCACGGCCGTGCTCTCGCCGCCGCGGTTCGACGAGCGGGTCACCGCGGCGCAGCTGCGCGACGGCGCGATCACGATCGTCTCGCTCGTGCCGACCCAGCTGCAGCGACTGCTGGATGCCGGCGCGACGCCCGGACCGGCGCTGCGTCGCGTGCTGCTCGGAGGCGGACCGATGCCGCGCGCGCTGCTCGTACGAGCCCGCGACGCCGGCTTCGAGGTCTGCCCGAGCTACGGGCTCACCCAGGCCTGCTCGACGGTGACCGTCGCCGAGCCCGGCGACCTCGAGACGGCGGGGCGCGCGCTGCCCGGCGTCGGTGTCGCGATCAGCGCCGAGGGCGAGATCATCGTCTCGGGCGAGACGGTCAACGCGCTCGGGAGCCTGCGGACCGGCGACCTCGGGTCGCTCGACGCCCAGGGTCGCCTGATCGTCACCGGCCGCAAGGCGGCGATCATCCTCAGCGGCGGCGAGAACGTCTCCGCAGCCGAGGTCGAGGCGGTGCTGGCGGAGCATCCCCATGTCATCGAGGCGGCCGTCTTCGGGCGCCCGCATCCGCTCTGGGGCGAGGCGGTGACCGCGCTCGTCGTGCCGCGCGCGGGCGCCAGGCTCACCCACGACGTGCTCCACGCCCACTGCCTCGAGCGGCTGGCGGCGTTCAAGGTGCCCAAGGCGTTCGAGCTGGTCCGGGCGCTGCCGCGCACCGAGTCGGGCAAGCTGCGCCGCGTCGCGCTGCGCTAGCTTCACGGGCGTGGGGGTGCCTGAGGACTTCCGGGCCGCGAGCCGCAGCCGCTGGGGCGGGCAAGCGGCGGGCTGGGAGGCGCGCCGCGACCTGCTGCGCGCCACGACGATGCCCGTCTCGGCCTGGATGATCGACGCGCTCGACCCGCAGCCCGGGCACAACCTGCTCGAGCTCGCCGCCGGCGTCGGCGACACCGGGCTGCTCGCGGCCGAGCTGATCGAGCCCGGCGGCACGCTGATCTGCTCGGACTTCTCGCCCGAGATGCTCGCGACGGCCCAGCGCCGGGCCGAGGAGCTGGGCGTCCGCAACGTGCGCTTCAAGCAGATCGACGCCGAGACCAGCATCGACCTCGACGCGGCCTCGCTCGACGGCGCCCTCTGCCGCTGGGGCTACATGCTGATGGCCGATCCCGAGAGCGCCCTGCGCGAGACGCGGCGCGTGCTCAAGCCCGGCGCGCGCGTATCCCTGGCCGCCTGGTGCGGGCCGGAGCACAACCCGTGGAGCGTGCTCCCGAATCAGGCGATGGAGGAGCGCGGCATCGGCATCCCGGCCGACCGCTCCGCGCCGCACCAGTTCTCCTGGGCGCGCGACGGCATCGTGGCGGAGCACCTGCAGGCCGCCGGCTTCACCGAGCACCATGTCGAGGCGCTCGACTTCGCGCTCGAGTACGGCTCGGCAGCGGACTGGTGGGCCTCCCAGTCCGACCTCTCGTCGCGCTTCTCGGCCGCGCTTGCCGCGGCGGGCGAGGAGGACGTCGCGGCCGTGCGGGCAGCCGTGGAGAGGCATGCGGAGCGCTTCGCGGACGCGGACGGGAGGCTGCGGATCCCCGCGCGTACGTGGGTGGCGTGGGGCGCTGCCTAGTGGGTCTCCCGGGAATGTTCCAATTGAAAGACCGGCCGCCGGCGCTGCCAGGCAAGGACGCAGGAGGGCACAGTGGCGGAGCCACGGGCCCTTCCGAGGACGCAGCATGGCGGTGATCGGCGGCCGCCGATTTCGAGTGGAATGTTTCTGGGAGGCCCACGAGTCCTAGTAGGGTGCCGCAGCCATGTTCTACGACGACGACGCAGACCTCGGGCTCCTCGACGGCAAGACCGTCGCGATCATCGGCTACGGCTCCCAGGGGCACGCGCACGCCCTCAACCTGAAGGACTCCGGCGTCGACGTGGTCGTCGGGCTGCGGTCGGACTCCTCCTCCGTGGCCGGCGCCGAGCAGGCCGGGCTGGAGGTCGCCGAGATCCCGGACGCGGCGTCGCGCGGTGATCTCGTGATGGTGCTGCTGCCCGACGAGAAGCACGGCGACGTCTACCGCGAGCAGATCGCCGACGGGATCGCGCCCGGCAACCTGCTCCTCTTCGGCCACGGCTTCTCGATCCACTACCGCGAGGTCGAGCCGCCCGCGGACGTCGACGTCGCGCTGGTCGCGCCGAAGGGCCCCGGGCATCTCGTGCGCCGCCAGTTCACCGAGGGTTCGGGCGTCCCCGGCCTGATCGCGATCCACCAGGACGCCACCGGCAACGCGACTGGGCTGACGCTCGCCTATGCCAAGGGCATCGGCTGCACGCGCGGCGGCGTCATCGAGACGTCCTTCAAGGACGAGACCGAGACCGACCTGTTCGGCGAGCAGGCCGTGCTCTGCGGCGGCGTCTCGGAGCTGGTGCGCGCGGGCTACGAGACGCTCGTCGATGCCGGCTACGACCCGCGCCTCGCCTACTTCGAGTGCCTGCACGAGCTCAAGCTGATCGTCGACCTGATGTACGAAAAGGGCATCACCGGGATGCGCTACTCGATCTCGAACACAGCCGAGTACGGCGACCTGACACGCGGCAAGCGGATCATCTCCGAGACCACGCGCCAGGCCATGCGCGACGTGCTCGGCGAGATCCAGTCGGGCGCGTTCGCGCGCGAGTGGATCGCGGAGAACCGCGCCGGGCAGGAGAACTTCCAGCGCCTGCGCGCCGAGGGTGCCGAGCACCAGATCGAGCGTGAGGGCAAGGAGCTGCGCTCGATGATGGACTGGATCGACACGGAGTTCCACGCGGGCTGAGCCGACCCTCCGGGGACTGCCAGAATGGAGGCGATGGCAGATGGCGCTCCCAGCGGCTGGCTTCCGCCGACGGCCCCGGGCGCGGGTCCGGCGCCGCGCTTCGAGCCGCCATACGATCAGCCGCCGGAGCCGTCCGGCCCCACCTTCGTCAAGCAGAGCCCGGCCGGGCCGCGCGAGCGCAACGCCGTGGCGGTCTGGGCGCTGGTGCTGGGGATCGCCGGCCTCGCGCTGCTGCTGCTCTCCTTCGGGTCGCTGTTCATCTTCACGCTGCCATGCTCGGTCGCCGCCTGGGTGCTCGCCCTGCGGGCGCGCCGGCAGGTCCGCGCGGGCCAGACAGGGGCGGGCGTCGGGCAGGCGACCGCGGCGCTCTGGCTCGGGCGCATCGGGGTGATCGCCGGCGTCGCCGCGATGGTCGTGTTCATCGCGCTGGTCGCCTCCGGCTTCGACTTCGAGCAGTTCCGCCTCGACCTCGAGAACGAGCTCGACCAGCGCCGCGAGCGCCAGGGCGACGGCGGGGTCGATGCGGTCGACGGGGTCCGCACGTGACCCCGGATCCCTACGTGAAGCAGTACCTGATGACCGCCGGGCCCACGCCGGTGCCGCCCGTGGTCACGCAGGCGATGGCCGCGCCGATGCTCTACCACCGCGCGCCGGAGTTCGACGCGCTCTACGAGCGCGTGCTCACCCGGCTGCCCGCCGTCTTCGCGACCACCAACCCGGTGCTCGCCTTCGCCGCAAGCGGGTCGGGCGCGATGGAGTCGGCGGTCGCGAACCTGGTGCGACCCGGCACGCGAGCGCTGGCCCTGGCGGCCGGCAAGTTCGGCGAGCGCTGGATCGAGCTCTGCGAGGCATACGGCGCCGAGCTTTTGGCGCACAGGCCGGGCTGGGGCACGCGCATCGACCCCGCCGACGTCGACCAACTGCTGGCGGAGAACGCGGGTGTCGAGGTCGTGTTCGGCACGCTCAGCGAGACTTCGACCGGGATCGTGCATGACATCCGGGCGATCGCCGAGGTCGTGCGCGGCCATGACGCGCTGCTCGTCGTAGACGCCGTGTCGGGACTCGGAGCGGCCCGCCTGCTGCAGGACGAGTGGGGCGTCGACGTCGTCGTCGCGGGATCGCAGAAGGCGCTCATGACGCCTCCGGGGCTCGCGTTCGCGTCGGTCTCGGAGCGCGCGCTCGAGCGTGCGCGCGCCCGGCCGGGCGGCCGCCACTACTTCGACTGGACCCGTACGGCGAGCAGCCAGGCGAAGGGGGCGAGCCCGTTCACGCCCGCGGTGTCGCTGTTCCTGGGGCTCGACGTCGCGCTCGGCCTGATCGAGCAGGAGGGCCTGGAGAACGTGTGGGCGCGCCACGAGCTGCTCGCGCGAGCGACCCGCTCGGGAGCGCTGGGCCTCGGCCTCGGGCTCTTCGGCGACCCGGACGAGCGCTCGTCGGTCGTCACCGCGGTCGAGCTTCCCGCCGATATCGACGGCGGCAAGGTGCCCGGGGTCCTGCGCCGGCTCGGGATCACGGCGAACGGCGGCCAGGACGAGCTGAAGGGCCGCATCCTGCGGATCGCGCACTGCGGCTACTTCGGCGCCTTCGACATCCTGACGTCGCTCTCCGGGCTGGAGCTCGCGCTTGACGAGCTCGGCCATGACGTCGACCACGGCGCCGGCGTGGGCGCCGCGCAGCGCGTGTTCGCCGAGGCCGGCATGCTCGCGACGGCGTGACCCTGCCCACCGAGCAGTTGCGGGTGCTGGTGGCGGAGCGGATCGCGGATGCGGGCGTGAAGCTGCTGCGCGAGCGGTTCGAGGTCGAGTTGGGGTTGGGCTGGTCGCGTGATGAGCTGGCGCGGCAGATCGGCGGGTTCGACGGGGTGGTGATCCGCTCGGAGACGCGGTTCGATGCCGATCTGATCGATCGTGCGCGGCGCTTGCGGGTGATCGGACGAGCCGGGATCGGAGTCGACAACGTCGATCTGGCGGCTGCGACCAAGCGCGGGATCGTCGTCGCGAATGCGCCGCAGAGCAACGTGATCGCCGCTGCCGAGCACACCCTGGCCTTGATGCTGGCGTTGGCCCGAAACGTTCCTCAGGCGCACGCCTCGCTGGTGGCGGGGCGCTGGGAGCGTTCGCGGTTCGGCGGTGTGGAGGTGTACGAGAAGACGCTCGGCGTGTTGGGGTTCGGGCGTATCGGTCAGCTTGTGGCGGCGCGTGCGCGGGCGTTCGGGATGCGGGTGCTGGCGTTCGATCCGTACGTGTCGGCCGAGCGCTTCCGCGAGCTCGGCATCGACCGGGCCGAGACGGCGGCGGAGCTTTACGGGCGCGCGGATTTCCTCACGCTGCATCTGGCGGTGACGGCGGACACACGCGGCTGGCTGGACCATGAGGCGTTCGCATCGATGCGTGACGGGGTGCGGATCGTCAACTGTGCGCGCGGTGAGCTGATCGACGACGCGGCGCTCGAGCAGGCGCTGGATTCGGGCAAGGTCGCCGGCGCGGCGCTGGACGTGTTCCCGGTCGAGCCGATCACGGACTATCCATTGTTCGGATATCCCAACGTGGTCGTGACCCCGCATCTGGGCGCCTCGACGGCCGAGGCCCAGGATCGGGCGGGGGTGCAGACGGCCGAGCAGGTGGTCGCGGCGTTGACGGGCGGGGTGGTCTCGACGGCGGTCAACATCCCGGCGATCTCGGCCGAGGACATGGACGTGCTGGGCCCGTTCGTGCCGCTCGTGAGCCGGCTGGCGCGGCTGGCGATGGCGCTCGCGGAGGGATCGAGCGTGGATCGCGTCGAGGTCGAGTACTTCGGGCGGATCGCCGAGCGCGACACGCGCCTGCTGACCCTCGCTGCGTTGCAGGGCGTGTTGATCGGTCATTGCGAGGAGCAGGTCAATCTCGTCAACGCGCCGTCGCTGGCCGAGGAGCGCGGGATCGGCGTCGCGGAGCGCTCAGAGACCGTCGCGCGCGACTTCACGGATCTGGTGCGCGTCTCGATCGTCAGCGGTGAGGAGCGCTACCGCGTCGCCGGCACCGCGCTCGGCCGCCAGGCGCGCCCGCACCTGATCGAGGCATGGGGACAGCGCTTCAACCTGCAGCTCGACGAGGGTTCGCACCTGACGCTGTTCCGCTACCACGACCTGCCGGGGATGATGGGCCACGTCGGGACGGTGCTGGGCCGCCGGGGCGTCAACATCTCCTCGGCTGCCGTCGGCCGCCAGCCGCCCGGCGATGACGGCCGCCGCAACGACGTCGCGGTGATGGTCGTCACGACCGACTCGGCGGTGTCGCGCGACATCGTCGACGACATCGTCCGCTCGGACGGGTTCCTCGCCGGCCGCGCGGTGTCGGTCTAGCGTGTAGCGATGCGGACCCTGCTGCGCGACGGGAACTTCTTCGAGTGCCCGCGCTGGCATCAGGGACGCTGGTGGGTGTCGGACATGTACCGCCGCGTCGTGCTGACCGTCACACCCGAGGGGCGAGCGGACAACATCCTGGCCGTGGAGGGGCGGCCGTCGGGCCTGGGCTGGATGCCCGACGGCTCGCTGCTCGTGGTCTCGATGCGCGAGCGCCGGATCCTGCGCCGGTCGCCCGGCGACGGCGTCAGCGAGCACGCCGATCTCAGCCCTCATTGCGGCGGCGATCTCAACGAGCTGGTCGTCGATCGTCGGGGGGTGCATACGCGGGCAACTTCGGCTTCGATCTCGAGGCGGGCGCGGACCCGGAGCCGGCGGCTCTGCTGGTCGTGGAACCGAACGGCGCCACCCGGGTCGCGGCCGCGGACCTGCGCTTCCCCAACGGCGCGGTGATCACCCCGGACGGCCGGACCCTGATCGTCGGCGAGACCTTGGGTGCGCGCTACACGGCCTTCCGATCCGGGGGGACGGCTCGCTGACCGACCGCCGCGTCTGGGCGCAGCTCGTCCCGACGCCGGAGCTCACGACCCTCGGCCGGACCCTCGCGCGGCTGGAGATCGCTCCCGACGGCTGCACGTTGGATGCCGACGGCCACATCTGGGCTGC
Source organism: Solirubrobacteraceae bacterium (assembly GCA_035645355.1). GTDB lineage: Bacteria > Actinomycetota > Thermoleophilia > Solirubrobacterales > Solirubrobacteraceae > DASQMT01. Next base: position 7,257 of record DASQMT010000030.1, read on the forward strand.
CGACGAGGCCGGCCGGCGCTGCGTCCGGCTGGCTCCCGGCGGCGAGATCGTGGCGGAGCTGAGCATGCCCGACGACCTCACGTGCTTCGCCTGCATGCTCGGCGGCGACGACGGCCGCACGCTCCTGATGTGCGCGGCGCCCGACTTCATCGTGGAGAATCGCAGCGCGGCGCGCGAGTCGGTGCTGCTCACCACCGCGGTCGATGTGCCGCACGCGGGCCTGCCCTGATGACCCCAGCTTCCGATACCGGCGTTCGCTTCGGTTTGCTGGGGCCGGCCGCGGTGTGGCGCGATGGCCGCGGGCTCGATCTGGGCAGCCCGCAGCAGCGCGCGCTGTTCGCGCTGCTGCTGCTGCACCGAAACGAGATCGTCACGACGGACAGGCTGCGTGACGCCCTCTGGCCGCGGGAGCTCCCGCCGAACGCGCTCCAGGTGCTGCGCACGTATGTGTCGCGGCTGCGGACCGGTCGCTCGCCGCCGCCCCGTCAGCGCTCCGCACCCATCATCACGGCTACGAGCTGTGCGCCGGGGCAGACGCCGTCGACGCCGACCGCTTCGAGTCGCTGGTCGCGGCCGGCCGTCACCAGCTCGAGAGCGGCGAGGCGATCGCCGCCGAGGCGCTGTTGCGGGAGGCGCTGGCGCTCGTGCGCGGCAGGGCGCTGCCCGAGCTGCTCGACGACCGTGCGGCGGGCGCTAAGCGGGATCGCCTCGACGAGCCCGCCGGCAGCGCGGAGGAGGAGCTGACGGAGGCGCTGCTGGTCCAGGGCCGTCACCGCGAGCTGCTGCCCGAGCTGCGCGCGACCGTGTCGACCCGGCGGTTCCGGGAGCGGTCGTGGGGTCAGCTGATGGTCGCGCTCTACCGCTGCGGCCGCCAGGCGGAGGCGCTCGAGGCTTATCGCGAGGCGAGACGCGCGCTCGCCGACGAGCTGGGTCTCGAGCCCGGCCGCGAGCTGCGCATGCTCGAGCGGATGATCCTCGTGCACGACGCGGCGCTCGAGCCACCGAGTGCGCGCGAGCGCTGGGTGCCGCCCTACGCGACGAGCTTCATCGGCCGCGAAGCCGAGTGCGCCGCCGTCCGCCAGGATCTGCGCGACGCGCGCCTCGTGTCGCTCGTCGGGCCGGGCGGCGTGGGCAAGACGCGCCTGGCGGCCGAGCTTGCCGCCGGTCTCGCCGATGCGCTGCGCGCCCGGCTGTGGTGGATCGACCTGGGGTCGGTAAGCCCTGGTCACGTCGTCGCGACGGTCGCGCGGATGCTCGCCGTCCCCGAGATCGCCGGACGGACGCCGCTCGATCTCACCGTCACCCGCCTCGTGGACGAGCCCGCACTGCTCGTCCTGGACAACTGCGAGCACGTACGCGACGAGGTGGCCCGGCTCGCCGGCCGGATCCTCGTCGGCGCTCGAAGCGCCCGCATCCTCTGCACGAGCCGTGCAGCGTTGGGGCTTAGGGAGAGCTGATCCGCCCGCTAGCCGGACTGCGGACGCCCGGGACCTTGCCCGTGGACCCGATCGGCGAATATCCGGCGGCCCACCTGCTCCTCGAGCGTGCCTCGCGTCCGCGCGAGCTCAGCCGACGCGAGGCCGCGGCCGTCGCCGAGGTCGTCACCCGGCTCGACGGACTGCCGCTTGCGATCGAGCTCGCCGCGACGAAGCTGCGCTGGGTGCCGGCAGAGGAGCTCGCCAGGAGCATGCGCGAGCGACTGTCTCTGCTCTACGGACCGAACCGGGCGGCGCCGGCGCGACAGCGCTCGCTCGAGTCGGCGATCGCCTGGAGCCACGACCTCGTGTCCGAGTCCGAGCGGGTCGTCTGAGGCGGCTCGCGGTGTTTCCCGGGAGCTTCGACGCCGCGGCGGCCGAGGCGGTCGCGGGCGGGGACGGGCTGACGCATGCGGCCGGGCTCCCAGCGCTGGCGAGCCTCGTCCAGGCCTCGCTGCTGGCGGTCCAGCACGAGCGCGCGACGACCCGCTACCGGCTGCTCCAGACCGTGCGCGTGTACGCCCGCGAGCGGCTGCGGGAGGCGGGCGAGCAGGACGGCACGGCGCGCCGGCACCGCGATGCGTATCTCGGCATCGCGGGGGCTGTGGGGCGCAACATGCGCGGTCCCGGGTTGCCGGTCTGGCTGCCCAGAGCGCGGCGGGAGCACGAGAATCTCCAGGCGGCACTGCACTGGTCGCTCGAGCGGGGCGACGCTGCCGAGGCGCTCCAGCTCGCCGCGCACATCTGGTGGTACTGGTCCCGGGTCGGCAACGTGGCGGAGGGTCGTGCGCTGCTCGAGCGAGCGCTGCTGGCGGCGGCTCCCACGAGTCCGTTGCGCCACATGGCGCTGCTCGGACGAGCGTTCCTGGCGCATGCCGCCGGAACCTCCGACGCGCTGCCCGTCGCCCGGGCGAGCGTGGCGGCATGCAACGCGGCCGGCGGCGACTGGCCACTCGGCTACGCGCTCTGCGTGAAGGCGCGCGCGCTGACGGAGCAGGGACGGCTGGAGCGAGCGCGCGCAGCCATCGCCCACGCGCAATCGCTGTTCGACGCGACCGGCGAGCAGGAGGGCATCGCGTTCGCCGACCAGCTGCTGGGCGGCGTTCACCTCCGCGCGGGGCAGCTCGACGCCGCCGAGCGGCTGCTCCTCAGTGCGCGGGAACGCTTCCGGCGCCTGCGCGGAGACCTCGACGCCGGCTACACGCTGATCGATCTAGCGCGGGTGGCGCTGGCGCAGCGGCGACCGTCGGACGCGACCGAGCACGCGACCCAGGCGCTGGTCGACTTCCGCCGACGCGGCGACCCCCGCGGCGTCTCCGGAGCGCTGCTGTGCCTGGGCCGGGCCAACGGCCTGCTGGGGGACGAGGAACGAGCGCGCCCGCTGCTGGACGAGGCG
>DASQMT010000031.1:0-4773 GCA_035645355.1 Solirubrobacteraceae bacterium
GCACACGAGCGCGACCCACAGCGCCGCGCTGCCGGCGCCGTAGGGCACGAGCGTCGTCGAGCCGCCGAGCCAGATCAGCCACGTGGCGAGCAGCAGGCCGAGCACCTTGCCCAGGCCGAGCCCGGCGCCGGGCAGGCGCCCCAGCAACACTCCGGCGACCGGCGCCGCGCCGAGGCCGATCAGCTCGATGAGCGCCCAGAAGCGCAGCGCCTCGGTCACGGTCCCCATCTTGGCCGGTGCGCGGGACGGTACTGTCCGCGACCTGATGACCATGTACGACACGCTTGCCGAGCTCCCGCTCCAGATCGACGGCTACACGCTCGAGGGCAAGAGCCGCCGGATCACACCCGAGTTCGAGCGCCTCACGACCACCGTGCACCTCGCGGGCGGCGGCGAGGAGGGCCTCGGCGAGGACGTCACCTACGGCGAGCCCGAGCAGCGCGCGCAGCAGGAGGCGGGACCGGTGCTGCCGCTGGCGGGCAGCTGGACGATCGACTCGTTCTCACACCGGCTGAGCCAGCTCGACCTCTTCGGTGGCGCCGAGCCGGGGATGCCCGCGTACCTCGACTACCGCCGCTGGGCGTTCGAGTCGGCCGCCGCGGACCTCGCGCTGCGCCAGGCCGGGCGCTCACTGGCAGATCTGCTGGGCCGCGAGCCGCAGCCGATCAACTTCGTCGTCTCCCTGCGCCTCGGCGAGCCGCCGAGCGCCGAGCCGGTCACCAGACGGGTTGCGGCCTATCCGGGGCTGCAATTCAAGCTCGACTACTCACCCTCTTGGGACGAGGACCTCCTGGCCCAGCTCGCAGCGACGGGTGCCGTCGAGTCGATCGACTTCAAGGGCGCCTACAAGGGCACGCCGGTCGACGTGGACACCGTCCCCGAGCTCTACCGACGCTGCGCCGAGATCTTCCCGAACGCCTGGCTGGAGGATCCCGACCTGACCGATCCGGAGGCCGACGAGGCGCTGCGGCCCTACCGCGACCGGATCACCTGGGACGCGCCGATCCACGGCGTCGACGACATCGAGGCGCTGCCGTTCCTGCCCCGGACCATCAACGTCAAGCCGTCGCGCATCGGGACCTGGAAGAAGCTGCTCCACACCTACGAGTGGTGCGCCGAGCGTGGCATCACGAACTACGGCGGCGGGCAGTCCGAGCTGGGCGTCGGCCGCGGCCAGATCCAGTACCTCGCCTCGATCTTCCATGGCGGCGAGGCCAACGACATCGCGCCCACCGGATACGACTGGCTCGAGTTCCCGGAGACCGGGCTGCCCGCGAACCCGCTGGCGCCCGAGATCGAGCCGACCGGCTTCCGGCGCCGCTCGTAGACTGGTCGGGCGATGGCGAAGCCCCGACAGGTGAAGATGGAGCACAAGGGCGCGCTTGCCTCGATGCAGAAGCTCGAGACTCGCTCTGACGAGGAGCTCGAGTCCGAGACCCGCCACAGGGCCGCCGCCCAGGCGATCCTCGGCGCGCGCGCCGCCGAGCGCATGGACGCAAAGCGCTCGCGCGAGCACTTCCGCGTCGCGATCGCCGCCGCCCGCCCGCAGGAGCGCCTGCAGCTGCGCCGCATGGCCGAGGCCTCGCTGGCGCTCGCGGAGCGGCGTCCCGGCGACCTCAAGGCCGCGGCGGAGAAGCTGGGGCAGACGCCGCCGACGAACCGGCAGCTGCTCGCGCTGCGGGTCATGGGCGTGATCGCGCCGCCCGCGAGCGCCGGCATCGCTCGCCGGATCGGCGGAGTGCTGCTGCTGCTGCTCGCGATCGTGCTCGCGATCCTGCTCGGCTGGGCGATCGTCCAGTTGATCGGGCTGCCCTTCGGCGGCATCGGCACAGGCGTCTCGTTCTTCTGGGGCTTCCTGCTCGTCTGCGTCGTGATCGGCGGCCTGATCGTGTTCGGCCGCCGGCGCCAGAAGAAGGCGCGGGCGCGAGCGGTCGAGCAGCGCGCCGGCCAGTACAAGCGCTAGCGGCGCTCGCGCTCACGCCGGGGCGATCTGCGACGTTGCACGTCGGTGAGCGCGGTCGTATTGCCCCCCTTCTGGTCGCTCGTCGAGGCGCACGGCGGCGAGCTGCTCGCGCACGCACGCCGGATGACGGGCGACGCCGACGGCGAGGACGTGCTCCAGGACGCGCTCCTGCGCGCGCTGCGGGCATACCCGCGCCTGCGCCACGCCGAGCACCTGCGCGCCTGGCTGTACCGCGTAACGACGACGACGGCGCTCGACCACCTGCGCGCGCGGCGCCGCGAGCTGCTGACCGACGAGCCACCGGCGGCTGTCTCGAATCCCGAGCACTACGACGACGCCTTCGACTCGCTGATCGCGGGATTGCCCGGCGGCACGCAGGCCGCACTGCGGCTGCGCTTCGTCGAGGACCTCGACTACGAGGCCATCGCCGCGCGCCTCGACTGCTCGGCGGCGGCCGCGCGACAGCGCGTCTCGACAGCGATCCGCACCCTCCGCGAACAAGGGATCCCCGCATGAGCCTGCCCGCCCACCTGCTGGACTCGATCGCATCCGCCGCTGTGCACGAGGGTCTCGCCGACGCCGTCTACACGCGGCTCGAGACGCCGATCGGGACGCTGCTGATCGTGCAGGGCGAGCGCGGCGTCGTGCGAGTGGGGTTCCCGGAGGAGCCCGTCGACGAGCTGCTCGCGCAGGTCGCGGCACGGCTGGGGCCGCGGATCGTCGCCTCCGACCGGGAGCTCGGCGGCACGCGCGACGCCTTCTCGGCCTACTTCGAGGGACTCGACGAGCGCCTCGAGCTTCCGGTCGACCTGGCGCTCGTGCAGACCGGCTTCCGCCGCGACGCGCTCACGCTGCTGCGCGCCGAGGTCGGTCCGGGGCAAGTGGTCACCTACGGCGCGCTGGCCGCGAAGGCCGGGCGCCCGCGGGCCGCCCGCGCCGTCGGCAGCGCGTGCGCCAAAAACCCCGTGCCGATCATCGTCCCCTGCCACCGCGTGCTGCCCGGGAGCGGCGGCGTCGGCAGCTATGCCGGGGGACCCGCACGCAAGCGCCGGCTGCTCGCCCACGAGGGCGCGACCGTCGGCTGACGCGTCGCCGGATCGGCGGCGATGATAATGAGCGCCACGTGCCGCTCGCCTCGGCTGTCCTCCGCTACGACCACCTGCTGCTCGACCTCGACGGTTGCCTCTGGGTCGGCGAGCATGCGCTCGACGGCTCCGTCGACGCGGTCGCCGCGCTGCGGGAGTCGGGGAAGGGCATCGGGTTCGTCACGAACGACGTCCGGCACACGCCCGAGGAGTTCGTGCGCAAGCTCTGGCGGCTCGGCTTCCAGGCCAGCGTGGACGAGGTCGTGACCTGCGGCGCAGCGCTGCAGTTCGTGCTCGCCGAGCGCAGCGAGCGCGGGGCGGCGTTCGTGATCGGCTCGCAGGCGCTCGTCGACCACGTCGCCGACGCGGGCATGCGGATCGTGAACAACACGGAGTTCGCGACCCGTGCCGACCTCGTCGTCGTCGGCGCGCACGAGGGGTTCGACTTCCGCGAGCTGCGGATAGCGACGCAGGCCGTCCTGCGCGGCGCCGAGCTGATCGGCACGACGCGCGACCGGACGTTCCCGATGACGGACGGCCCCTGGCCTGCGTCGGGCGCGATCCTCGCCGCCGTCGAGGAAGCGACCGCTCAGCGGGCGGTGCGCACGATCGGCAAGCCCGAGCCGGACATGTACTCGGCGGCGCGCGACCGGATCGGCGACGGGCGCTACCTCGGGGTCGGCGATCGGCTCGACACCGACGTGGCGGGCGCGCGCCGCGCCGGGATCGACAGCGCGCTCGTGCTCACGGGCGGGACCTCGCGCGCCGAGGCCGACGTGGCCGCTCCGCGCCCGACGCACGTCGCGGCGTCGCTGGCCGCGCTGGTGCTCGCGTGACCACCGAACCCCGGCGGCGCGCCGCGGGCCGGCGCGCGGTCTGCCTGATCGTCAACCCGAGCGCCGGACGCGGCCGCGCTGCACGTCTGCTGCCGCGCGTCGAGCAGGCGCTGCGCGCGCGCGGCGTCAGCTTCCGCGTCGAGCGCACCGGCTCGCTGGCCCATGCGCGCGAGCTCGCGCGCGGAGCGCTGGCCGCCGGCGAGGTGGCGGCCGCGATGGGTGGCGACGGGCTGCTGGGCGCGATCGCAGGCGAGCTGCACGGCAAGGGCGGCGTGCTCGGCGTGCTGCCGGGCGGCCGCGGCAACGACTTCGCGCGCAAGCTCGGCATCGGCCCCGATCCCGAGCGCGCCTGCGACGTGCTCGCCGGCGGCCGCACGCGGCTCCTCGACGTCGCCGAGGCCGGCGCTCAGACGTACCTGGGGATCGCGTCGGCCGGCTTCGACTCCGACGTCCAGGACATCGCCATCTCGACCAGGCTCCCGCTCGGCGGGCTGGTCTACGTCTACGCAGCGCTGCGCGCGCTGCGCGGCTGGCAGCATGCGCGCTGGCACGTCGTCGTCGACGGCCGGCCGCACGCGTTCGACGGGTACTCCGTCGCGGTCGCCAACTCGGGTGTCTTCGGGGGCGGCATGTACCTCGTGCCGCACGCCGCACTCGACGACGGCCTGCTCGACGTCGTGCTGACGCGCGCCGCGAGCAAGCGCAGCTACCTGGCCGGCGTGCCGAAGGTGTTCATGGGCACGCACGTCGGCAACCCGGACCTCACCTTCCTGCGCGGCCGCGAGATCAGCTTCCACGCCGACCGCCCGTACACCGCGTACGCCGACGGCGACCCGATCGCCGAGCTGCCCGTCACCATCCGGGTCGTGCCGCGCGCGCTCGAGGTCCT
>DASQMT010000032.1:0-2606 GCA_035645355.1 Solirubrobacteraceae bacterium
GGCCATCAGCAGCACGGCCTTGATGATCTGCACCCAGGTCGTGGCGATCATGCCGCCGAAGATCACGTAGCAGAGCATGAACGCGCCGGTCAGGACCACCGCGAGGCTGAAGTCGATGCCGACGAGCGCCTGGATCAGCACACCCGCGCCGACCATCTGCGCGATCAGGTAGAAGGCCGCTACTGCCAGCGTGCCCATCGCGGCGGCCGTCCGCGCCGGCCGCTCGCGCAGCCTGAACGACAGCACGTCGGCGATCGTGTACTTGCCGGCGTTGCGCATCCGCTCCGCGAGCAGGAACATCACCGTCAGGAACGCGACGAGGAACCCGATCGAGTACAGGAAGCCGTCGAAGCCGTACAGGTAGATCAGGCCGGCGATGCCCAGGAACGACGCCGCCGACAGGTAGTCCCCGGAGATCGCCAGGCCGTTCTGCATGCCGGTGATCTGGCGCCCCGCGGCATAGAAGCTGGACGCGCCGGTCATCCGCTTGGATGCCCAGTAGGTCACGCCGAGCGTGATCGAGAGCACGATCGCGAAGATCACGACCGCCTCGACGTTGATCTCCGCGAAGACCGTCATCGCAGCGCCTCGGTCGAAGCCTCGGAGCCGGCGCGGTCACGGCGCGGACGCCGCTCCCCGGGGTGCAGCGCGTCGTCCGAGTAGGCCGCAATCGCCTTCTCGGCGAGCGGGTCGAACTCGTCGTCGGCCTTGCGCAGGTACCACAGGCCGAGGCCGAAGACCATCGCGAACTGGGTCAGCGCCAGGCAGTAGCCGACAGTCAGGCCCTGGTAGACGCGCTCGCCCATGAAGTCCTCCGCATAGGCGGCGAGCAGGATGAAGCCCAGGTACCAGCTCAGGAAGAAGATCGTGCACGGGATGACGAACCTCCGCCGCCGGTGGACCAGCTCCTGGAACTCGGGCGATCGCTCGATCGTCTCCCAGTCGATCGCGCTCTGCGCGCGGTCCGTCGGTTCCGCCATGTCCCTCTCCTCCTCTGAGAAAGGTATCCGGCGGTTAGTTACCCGGCGGTCCCTGGATGAATCGTCTCAGCGGCGTTTGCGCTTGCGCTTGCGCGCAGAGGCGCTCGCCGACCCCGAAGCGGTGAGCGGCTCCGGCTCGGGATCCGCGGCCTGCCCGCTGTGCGCGGCCGCGGCCTGCGCCCGCTGGCGCTGGCGGGCCGAGGCGGGCCAGGGCTCTGCGTTGCCCGTGCGCCAGGCCGGCGGCTGGCCGTTCGGCCAGCGGCCCAGGAAGAGCATCGCCAGCAACAGCAGCCAGAAGCACTGCACGACCGGCAGCGGGCCGCCGAAGGGAAGGATCTGCAGCGCGCCGGTAATCATTCCGAGCACCCCCATGAAGCGGGTCAGCAGCCCGACGCGCATCGCGTTCAGGCTGATCAGGACCAGCGCGACCGCGAGCCCCAGCGCGCCGGGGAGCCCCAGCAGCGAGGCGAAGACGCCAAGGCCGCTGCCGCTGACCTCCTGCGCCGCCTCGACCGTGCGCGAGCCGGCGAGGAAGTCGCCGATCGCCGCGTTGGTCGCCAATGCCGAGAGCACGGTCGCGAGCGCCTGCAGCGCTCCCGCGATCAGCGGCACGTAGACAAGCGGCCGCGGGAACTCAGGCCGGCGCGCGCGCGCCGCCACGGCCAGGTAGGTGAGCGCCCAGCCGAGCGCGACGTAGCCCACCGCGACGACGAGGCTCGCGAGCAGCACGCCGAGTGACTGCTCGTCGTAGTACTGGAAGGTGTTCACGCGCAGCGACTCGAGCTCGCCGAGCGGACCCGGCTCCGCTGCGCGGCCGAGCGAATCGAGCACACCGTTGGTCGGGAGATCCGAGAGCGTCAGCGCGCGCCAGACGGTGCCGACGAACGTCAGCACTGCCGCGGTCACGGCCGCGATCGCGGCCGGGATGCGCTGGCGCGCCTCCCAGGCGAGGTGGTCTTCGGATCCCTCCAGGGCCACGAGGCGGTGAATCGTAGCCGGGCCGGTGTCAGGCCCGATCGCGGCGGCGGCCGAGTGGCCGCGGCTCAATGCAAGTACCATCCAGGCCATGGAGGGCTTTGGCTTCTTTCAGGACCCCGACTTCCAGAAGAAACTGCAGGACATGGCCGAGCAGATGCAGGCCACTCAGTCGCTCGCCTGGGCCGACAACGCGATCAAGCTGGCCGTCGACATGACGGTCGCGGCGATCAACCGCGTCAACGTCCAAGGCACGACGGAGCAGCAGGCACAGCAGATCCGCACGGTCATGGCGACGGTCTTCCCCGAGGCCGTCACGCTGGTGCGCGAGGCTCGGCAGGGGCTGTCCTAGGAGGTCGCCGACTCCGGCGACGCCCGACGTGCCTCCCGCCCGGCCGCGATCACCTCCTTGAACGAGCGGAAGCGGAAGATGAACACGAGCGCCGCGAAGCCGCAGGCGAACGTCGTCGCGGCGATCGCGATCTGCTGCCCGACGGAGTAGGCCGCGACCGTCGCTCCCGCGGCCGAGCCCGCGAAGACCTTCACCAGCAGCGCCTGCTGCACGCCCGCGCCGCCAGGCGTGAACGGCACGAGCGCGGCGACCGCGTTGACGCCGAGCACGAGCAGCACGTTCTCGACCGACCCGCCGAC
>DASQMT010000033.1:0-8194 GCA_035645355.1 Solirubrobacteraceae bacterium
ACGGTGCCCGTTTGCGTCCGCGAGCCGTAGGCGGCCGTCGTGCCGTACTCGAAGTAGTAGGTCGTCTCCTCGTCGTTTCGGAACACGACGCCGTTGAGCGTCGCCGTCGAGCCCGTCACCGATGAGGCGGCGCCGGTGGTCGCCGTCGGCGGCCCCGCAATCGCCGTCGCGGTGAAGACAAAGCCGGCGATCGCGACGCAGATCGCAACTGCATTCCGTCTGGACAACACATCAACTCCCTCGGCGGGTTAACCCTTGCCCTGACAAGCTAGCCCGCTTGCGGGAGAAAACTGCTAGAAAGCGCCCCGGCGCGAGAGCACGGCCGGGATCGTCTTGAGCAGGATCGTGAGGTCGAGACCGATCGACCAGCGCTCGAGGTAGAGGAAATCGAGCCGCACGAGGTCGTCGAAGTCGAGCTCCGCGCGCCCCGACACCTGCCACAGCCCGGTCATCCCGGGCAGCACGAGGTAGCGCTTCTTGTGCCAGTCCTCGAGCTGGTCGAAGTCGCGCTGCGGTAGCGGCCGCGGCCCGACCAGCGACATCCGGCCCTGCACGACGTTGAACAGCTGCGGCAGCTCGTCGAGCGAGTAGCGGCGCAGGAAGCGACCGACCCGCGTCATGCGCGGGTCGCGGCGGATCTTGAAGAGCGCCCCCGAAGCCTCGTTGTAGGACTCGAGATCGGCCTGGAGCTGGTCCGCGTCTGAGCGCATCGTGCGGAACTTGAAGCAGCCGAACGGCTCGCCGCCGATGCCGGGCCGGACCGAGCGGTAGAGGACCGGGCCCCGCGAGGTGATGAACACCGCGAGTGCGATCGCGATCAGCAGCGGCCCCACCAGGGCGATCAGAAGCAGCGCGCCGACGAAGTCGAAGCTGCGCTTGGCCAGGTAGTCGAAGCCGTCGAAGACCGGCGGGCGCAGCTCGAACAGCGGCACGGAGGCGCCCGGGACGAACTCCGCGCGGTGCACGAGGATCTCCATCGTCGACGGCGCGATCCGCACCGTGACTCCGCGCCGGTGGCACTGGTCGACGAGCTCGACCGCCCGCTCCTCGGGGAAGTCCGGGTCCGCGATGATGACCTCCTGGACGCGATGGCGGTCCAGCACCGCGGGCAGGTCCTCGATCTGCCCGAGCGAGCGCAGGCCGTTGTCGGGCCGCGGCGCGAGCGAGATGAAGCCGATCATGTCGACGGGCGCGTGCACCTCGCCGACGAGCGCCGAGTGCACCTCCTCGATGTGCTTGCCCGAGCCGACGAGCACCGCCCGGCGCCGGTAGCCGGCCGCGCGCAGCAGCACTCCGGTGATCTGCTCGTAGACCCAACGGATCGTCGACACGTAGGCGACCGCGAAGCACAGCGTGCCGTAGAAGATGTAGTAGCTCGAGTACTGCTCGCCGTTGACGAGCGCGAAGATCAGCGCCACGACCGTGACCTGGAACAGCGACGAGACGATGCGCGGCAGGCCGGGACGCTGCGCGCGCTCGGCGTAGAGCCCCGAGCGGGCGAACAGCAGCGCGGTGACGAGGTAGGCGAAGGCGATGCTCTCCTTCGTCTCGACGAACGAGGCGTCCCAGGCCCAGACGCCGTCGCGCACGACGGCCTTGACCATCAGCGCGGTGTAGATCGCCGCGAAGACGCCGGCGAAGTCGAGCGCGAGCAGCGACACCACGCGGGCGGCACGGCGCGCGGTGTCCATCCGCAGCAGGAACGACAGCGCCGGCGGGCGCTTGCGGCGGATGTCAACCGGTGAGGGAACCGCCCGAGGCGGCGCGGGGGTGCGGACCGGCGGCTGTTCGACGCTCGTGTCAGGCATCGGCATTCTGCCTGCCTACAACGCGGCAGGGTGTCACAGGTAGTGGCGTTTCCCGCAGCAACATGTGCAGTCGCGCGGCGTTAGGTCGCAGCGGAGCCGGTGAGCGCCTCGACGCCGGACTCCTCGAGCGTCCGGCGCAGGCCGTCGCGCAGCTCGACCCGCGGCTCCCAGCCGAGGATCTCGCGGGCGAGGCTGATGTCCGGCTGGCGGACCTGGGGATCATCTACCGGCAGCGCCTCGTGGATCAGCTCCGAGCGCGACCCCGTGACGTCGATCACGGCATGGGCGAGGTCGAGCAGGGTGAACTCGTCCGGGTTGCCGACGTTGACCGGATAGTGGTAGCCCGACTCCGCAAGCCGGATGACCCCGTCGACGAGGTCCGCGACGTAGCAGAACGAGCGCGTCTGCGAGCCATCCCCGAAGATGGTGATCGGGCGCTCTTGCAGCGCCTGGCGCAGGAAGGTCGGGATCGCGCGGCCGTCGTGCGGCCGCATTCGAGGCCCGTAGGTGTTGAAGATCCTCGCGATCGCGGTGTCGACCCCCTGCTGACGGTGATACGCCATCGTCAGCGCCTCGGCGTAGCGCTTGGCCTCGTCGTAGACGCCGCGCGGGCCGATTGGGTTCACGTGGCCCCAGTAGGACTCGGGCTGCGGGTGGACCTTCGGATCGCCGTAGACCTCCGAGGTGGAGGCGGTCAGGAAGCGCGCGCGCTGGGCCTTGGCCAGCCCGAGCGTGTTGTGCGTGCCGTGTGATCCCACCTTGAGCGTGTGCAGCGGCAGGCGCAGGTAGTCGATCGGCGACGCCGGGCTGGCGAAGTGGTAGACGAAGTCGACCGGCTCGTCGACGAAGTACGGGTGGATGATGTCCGCCTGCAGGAAGCGAAACTCGGGCACGCGGATGTGCGCGATGTTGGCGAGGGATCCGGTCTCGACGTTGTCGACGCAGATGACGCGGTTGCCGCGCCGCAGCAGCTCGTCGCAGAGGTGAGAGCCGAGGAATCCAGCGCCACCCGTGACGAGGCAGGTGGCCATGGGCGCAGCATAGCGGCGTCAGTGGCGCGCGGACTTGACCACGCGCTTGGGCATCACGTCGATCACGACGTAGCGCAGCTTGCCCTCGCGCTCGGCGTAGCCCTGCTTCGCGAGCCGCTTCCAGACGGTGGGACAGCGCTTGCAGCGCGGGCGCGACTTGCAGCAGCTGCCCTTGCAGCGCACGAGGTCACCGGGCTCACGCATCCGGGGCTCCACGGTAGCGTTCCCGGCCATGCCATCGGACCCCTTCGTCGCGAAGCTCAACGAGCAGATCGGCCACGAGTACGCCGCGCATCAGCAGTACGTCGCGATCGCGGTGCACTACGACGCCGAGACGCTCCCGCAACTGGCGCACTTCTTCTACCGCCAGGCACTCGAGGAGCGCGACCACGCGATGATGATGGTCCAGTACCTCGTCGACGCCGACGCGCGCGCGATCGTGCCCGGCGTCGCCGCCCCGCAGGTCGACTTCTCCGACATCGTCGCGCCCGTCGCGCTGGCGCTCGCGCAGGAGAAGCGCGTGAGCGAGCAGATCAACGCGCTCGCCGCGCTCGCCCGGCAGGAGAACGACTACTCCTCCGAGCAGTTCATGCAGTGGTTCATCAAGGAGCAGATCGAGGAGGTCGCGACGATGTCCGACCTGCTGCGGGTCGTGGAGCGCTCGCAGGATCACGCGATGGACATCGAGGACTACCTCGTGCGCGAGCAGCTCGGCGAGACGAGCGACGACCCGACGGCGCCGCACCCCGCCGGCGCCGGCGCGTGACGGCGATGACCGAGCTGCGTACCGTGCGGGTGGCCGCGCTACAGGCGACGCCCGTCCTGCTCGACGCCGAGGCGACGGTCGCCAAGGCCTGCCGGCTGCTGGGTGAGGCCGCCGCCGAGGGCGCGGAGCTGGCGGTCCTGCCGGAGACGTTCGTCTCGCTGTATCCCTCGAATGCGTGGGCCCGCGAAGCGGCCTCGTTCGGTGGCCACGACGAGCTCTGGGAGCGCATGTGGGCGAGCTCGGTGGACGTGCCGGGCCCGCTGGTCGACACGCTGGCCGCGGCGTGTGCGGAGCATCGCGTGCACTGCGCGATCGGAGTCAACGAGCGCGAGTCGGACCGCCCCGGGACGCTCTACAACACGCTGCTGCTGATCGGCCCCGACGGCCTCCTGCACAAGCACCGCAAGCTGATGCCGACGCTGCACGAGCGCGTCTTCCACGGCTTGGGAGCCGGCGGTGACCTCGACGTGACGGACACGCCGGTCGGCCGCGTCGGCGGGCTGATCTGCTGGGAGAACCGGATGCCGCTCGCGCGCTGGGCGGTGTATCAGGGAGGGCCGCAGATCTGGGTCGCTCCGACAGCCGACGACTCCGACGGCTGGCTCGCTTCGATGCGCCACATCGCGATCGAGTCGGGGGCTTTCGTGGTGAGCGTGCCGCAGTACATCCCGGGCAGCGCGTTCCCGGACGACTTCCCGGAGAAGGTGGACCGGGAGAAGATCTACGGGCGCGGTGGCGCGGCGATCGTCGAGCCGACGGGCGGCGAAGTGATCGCCGGCCCCCTATACGACCGCGAGGGCCTCGTGCTCGCCGACTGCGACCTGCGCGCGGGCCTGCATGCCAAGCGCTGGTTCGACGCGGTCGGGCACTACGCGCGCGACGACGCGCTCGGCTGGGGCGCTCCGGGCTAGCCCGCGGCGCGAGCGCTTGCCGCGTGCGCCTGCTCCAGCAGCGGGTGGCCGGGAGTCTCAGCGAGGTTGTTCTCGACCAGCCGCGCCGCCGCGCGAGCGGCGCCCGCGGCCAGATCGGCGCCCGCCAGCGCGTCTCCGATCAGTCCGGGCCGGCCGTCGCACGCGAGCGAGCGAGCCAGCTCGGCAACCTGCGCAGCGGCCTCCGCTATTGCCAGCGGCACCTCAGCGGCCGCCTCCCTGGCGCTTGCCAATCGCGCCGGCCGCTCAGGGTCGCCGGGCGCCAGCCGCTGCGCCTCGAGCACCGGCGCGTAGGCCGTCAGATCTGCCTCGCCCAGCCGCAGCGCCTCGGCGCGCAGCCGCGCCGCTCGCGCCGCATCGTCGTCGCGCCCCGCGAAGCGCGCCGCCATCTCGGCCAGCGCGGCACCCAGCGCGCAGCCCGCCGCAGCCGCCGCGCCGCCGCCGGGGGCGGGCGTGCGGGCGGCGAGCGCATTGGTGAACTCCCGGAGCGCTCTCGTCATGCGGTCAGAGTGTGGCGTCCAGACACTCCAAGCCAGGAAACGGTGGGGGATTCGCCCATTGCCCAACGAAAGCGCCAATAGGTACAAACCGGACCGTCCCGTGTGTCGCCGGAGTGCCGGCGCGGTGACAACGCCGAGAGGATGTACGAGCGCATACGCGCAGCGATGCCGGGTGCAGAAAGGCGGTCGTTATGGAAGACCAGTTGGAGGGACTCACAACTCTCTTCACCGAGTTCTACTACTGGGTGACGGTCGCAGTGATGTTCCTGATCCACGCCGGCTTCATGCTCTACGAGGCGGGCGTTGCGCGGCGCAAGAACGTTCAGCACACGGTGCTGAAGAACCTCCTCCTCATTCCTGTCGTGACGCTGGGGTTCTTCTTCTTCGGCTGGTGGATCTACTTCGCGTTCACGAACGGGCCCGGCTTGAGCGGCGGCCTCAACATCGAGGAGGCGGAGTTCGCCTACCCGTGGTCGGACGTCATGGGCCCGAACATGCAGGACCGCATCAACGGCGTGTTCTGGGCGGCCTTCCTCCTCTTCTCGTGGACCGCGGCCTCGATCGTCTCCGGCTCGATCGTGGAGCGCGCCCGGGTCGGCGGCTTCCTCATTCTTGCCGCGCTGATCGGCTCGGTGACGTGGATCATCGACGCCTCGTGGGGCTGGCACCCCGAGGGCTGGATGGTCCAGATCATGGGCTACCACGACGCCTATGCATCCGGGGTGATCCATGCGATCGCCGGCGGCATGGCTCTAGGCGTGCTGATCGTACTCGGCCCGCGCATCGGGAAGTTCGGGGCCGACGGGTCGATACGCACCATCCGGCCGCACAACATCTGGCTGGTGGCGGTCGGCATCTTCCTGATCTATACCGGCTTCTGGGGCTTCTACGTCGCCTGCAACATCCCGATCATCGACATCGACGCGTCCGAGGAGGGGACGTTCTTCTCGGCCACCAACATCTACCTGATGCCCACGACGCTTTCGGCGATCACCTTCAACTTCATCACCTCGCTCTCGGGCGGCTTGCTGGCCGGCTACCTGATCAGCCGCGGCGACCTGTTCTGGACCTTCTCGGGCGGCCTGGCGGGGATCATCGCCGCATCCGCAGGCAACGACCTCTACCACCCGATGCAGGCTTTCATCATCGCCATAGTGGGCGTCGTCATCGCGTACAAGCTGCACTACTACGTCGAGCGCCGGTTCAGGATCGACGACGTGGTCGGCGCCGTCGC
The DNA here is from genome assembly GCA_035645355.1 of Solirubrobacteraceae bacterium. Classification (GTDB taxonomy): domain Bacteria; phylum Actinomycetota; class Thermoleophilia; order Solirubrobacterales; family Solirubrobacteraceae; genus DASQMT01. The sequence goes on from DASQMT010000033.1 coordinate 6,269, forward strand.
GGTGCACGGCTATGCGGGAGTCGTCGGGCTCGTCATCGCCGGCTTCATGCTGTGGGGCTACCCGGCCGCCGCGGCGACGGAGGAGGGCCTGGCGTGGTTCACCACGCCTGACGGCGACCCGGCGGTCAACCCGATCGGCAACATCCTCGGGGCGCTGATCATGTTCGGCGTCCTCGGCTTCCTTCCCGGTTATGGAATGGCGAAGCTCCTGAACCGCTTCGGTCTTCTGCGGGTCCCGCACGCCGTCGAGGCGGCGGGGCTGGACACGCACGACTCGGCGGACGTCTATCCGTACTTCCAGCACCGCGAGACGGACTTCGAGGAGATCGAGCGCACGGACGTCCTGGCGATGAGCGCTGCGGGCGTCAACGAACCGGCTGGCTCTCGGGCCGTCGATGGGAGGGAGACCACATGATGCTCGCCGTGAGTACAGGGCTCGACTCATTCTCGAACCCGAAGGACATCGGAGCGATGTACCCGTTCGTCGGCCAGGAGTGGGTGTTCATCGCCATCGCCGTGCTGCTGTGGCTGGCGTGGCACGTGCTGCAGAACCGCGGCGAGTCCAGCGAGCACGCCAGCGCGGCGAGGCTCTACGACGAGCTCGGCCTCGACCGCGCGATGCTCCACGGCGGCAGCGCGCTGATCGCGACGGAAGAGGAGTGGGCGGCGGAGATGCACCGGCGCGCGGGCGGGCCCGACGTGCCGCCGGCGCCCCGCCCCTGAGCCTGACTGCGGTGGCCGGCCCCGCCGGCCACCGCCTCAGCGCGCGGCGTGCCGCTGGGCGTCGTCGAGCCTGACGAGCTTGACCGCCAACTCGAGGGCGAGCAGGTCCTCGGCGTCCAGCCGCAGCTCGGTTACGCGCTCGATCCGCGCCAGCCGCTGGCGCAGCGTGTTCGGATGGATGTAGAGCGTGCGTGCGGTGTCGGCGACCGAGCGACGGCGGGCGAGGTACTCCTCGAGCGTGTCCAGCAGCGCGGTGCGGCGCTGGCGGTCGTGCGCCAGCAGCGCCTCGACCGCGGTCCAGTGGCGGTCGCGCGGCGACTCTTCAAGGCGCAGGTCGACGAGGTACTTGTAGGCGCCGAGCTGCTCGTAGCCGAGCGCGCCGCCGTCGGGCTTGAGCGTGCGAGCGATCTGCGCCGCCCGCGCGGCCTCGCGCAGCGCCTGGCGGCTCTCGGCGATTCCGCGGCCGGGGGCGCTGACGCCCAGCACGACGCCCTCGGCCGCCGCGACCGCGTCGCAGGCGTCGATCACGCGCTCGGCGGCGTCCGTGCCGGGCATCAGGACCACTGCGCGCAGGCCGCCGCGGCCGGCGTCGAAGAAGCAGGCCTGCTCGCGCCCGCGCAGGCGCGCGCCCAGCCGCGCGGAGACCGCGTCCCAGTCCGCGCCGGCGCCCTTGGCGCCGTGGGCGGACTCGCCGTGCAGGAAGACGTGCGGGCGCGAGAGGTCGCAACCGGCGGGCGCCGCGCCGAGCACCGCCGCGTCCGGCAAGCGATCGGCGAGCGCGTCGAACATGTCCTTCACGCGGTCGCGCGCCGTCAGCCGCGCGATCAGCTCGGCGCGCTCCAATCCCATCGCCGTCTGGTCGGCGAGCGCGCGCAGGAGCTCCTCGTCGCCGGCGCCGCAGCGCCCGGGGCGCAACACGCACAGCAGGCCGAGGTGCTCGTCGGAGGCGACCAGCGGCGTCGTCAGCAGCGCGGCGCCCTCGTGGCCGGCCCAGAGGTCGCGGCTGGACCCGCCGTGGCGCCCGCGCGCCAGCAACTCGAGCAGCAGCGCGCCGCCCTGCGGCCGCGGGCCCGGCGCCTGCGGCGGGTCCGATGCCGCGAGGCGCAGCTCGCTTCCGTCGGGCTCGAGCCGGAACAGCTGACACATGTCCGCCTGCAGCAGCGCGCGGGCACCCGCGGTCGCGGCCTCGTGCAGGCGCTCATG
>DASQMT010000034.1:0-5314 GCA_035645355.1 Solirubrobacteraceae bacterium
GTTCTTCAGGAGGTAGCCGTCGTTGCTGGCGATCTCGACCACGCGGTGCTCCCGTCCGAGCGCGTATCGGTCGATCATCGCCTCCGCGTAGCGCCGCGCGTGCTCCACCCAGGTGTCCGAGTAGGCCGAGAAGTACGCGTACTCGGTGAAGATCTCATCGGGCGGCACGTACTCGGGCAGCTGCACCAGCAGGCAGCGCTCGCAGATCCGCACGTGAAGCGGATAGAAGGGCTCCATCGCGTCGAGGCGCTCGAGCGGCAGAAAGCTCTCGCAGAGCGGAGACATCCCGAGGTCGAGGAACGTGCGCGACAGCGGCGCGCCGCAGTATCGACACTGGGCTCCGGCAACGATCCGATCACGATCTGCCGATGCCGACGACATACGCCATTCTAAAGCGGTCCGGAGGGGCAGTGTTACTACGTCCGACGGACCGCGACGCTCAGCTGACCAGCGGTCCGCCTCCAGCCGCACCCGCTTCCGCCCAGCGGGGCCCCCTCTCGTTGCACTCGGTGATGGCCAGGTCGTGGTTGTGCTCGACGGTGCCGCGGTAGCGTTTCGAGCGCCACCCGGCCTCAGCGGACCTCGTCGAGCGCCCGCCCGTCCGCTACAGCGGTGAGTTCAAGACGTTGTGGCCCGACGAGGTGCTGCACCTCGCACGCCATCGCCCTCAGCCCGCGATGTGGCGCTGCTCTCCCGACGCGATCAACGCCGAAGCAGCGCCGATCTCGGGACACGCTTGGGACACGCCCACCACTCCTCCACGGCTCCCTACCGCCGCGAACGGCGGCGAGAGCCAGATGGGGGAGAGGCGCCGACCAGAATCGAACTGGTGTACACGGCTTTGCAGGCCGCTGCGTAGCCACTCCGCCACGGCGCCGGACGGCAGCGCACATCCTAGGACGGGCCGGCCGCGACGGGGCGCCGGAGCGTTGCTACGCTTGCGCCTCCCAGGGCGATTAGCTCAGCTGGGAGAGCGCCGCCTCGACAAGGCGGAGGTCACTGGTTCGAGCCCAGTATCGCCCATGCCACGAAGGTCCGCGCTACAGGCACCGCCGTAGCGATCGACGACATCAGCACGTTCAACCCGCGTTCGGATCGTTCCGCGTTCGGATCGCTCAAACACGGTCACACACGGAGCGGATAGCCTCGCGTCGCGATGCGCATCGCCGGCCTCGCAGCCCCGCTCGCGCTGGCCCTTGCGGCGGCGTCGTGCGGCGACGATCCCCGATCCGCGCGGCGAGAGCCGGTCGTCGTGCTCAAGCTGGCCGGCCCTGCGGACGGCACGGTCGTGCGCAGGGAGTCCGTCTCGATCCGCGGCAGCGTCCAGCCGCGCGGCGCGCAGGTCAAGGTGCTCGGCCGCGACGTCGCCGTCGACGGGGGCGGCTTCAGCACCGACGTGGCGCTAGAGCCGGGCGCGAACCTGATCGACGTCGCCGCTGCGGCGCCGGGGCGGCGCCCGGACTTCGCCGTGGCGCGCGTCGTGCGGGAGGTGCACCTGCCGGTCCCGGCGCTCGTGGGGAGCGACGCCGACTCCGCACGGGACCAGCTCGAACGCCTCGGGCTTACGGCGCGGTCAGTAGACGCGGGCGGGTTCTTCGACCCGCTCCTGCCGGGCGACCCGAAGGTCTGCGAGCAGCGTCCGCGGGCCGGCGCGCAAGCGCTGCCGGGCAGCGAGGTGACGCTGCACGTGGCGCGCGACTGCTGAGCCCTTACGCGGCGGGCAGGTCCTGGCGGGCAGAGATCAGAGCGATCCGCGGGCTGCCACGGTCGCGCAGGACGTTGAACACGATCGCGCCCGTCACGTCCGGCCCGCCGCCGTAGGTCGCCACGAAGCGGGCCGTCGCGCGGCCGGTCGCGCCGCCTTCCGCGGCTAGGTCGCGCAGCTCGAAGCTCCGTGTCTCGGAGTCCCGGAACTGGCGCCGGTACGCCGCCAGCACGGCGGCGCGCCCTGTTTGGCGCCCGCCCGGGACGACGCGCTCGACATCGCGCGCCAGTAGCCGCCCCAGCACGGTGGCGTCCTCCTCGCCGTAGGCCGCGGCGAAATCCTTGGCGAGCGCCTCGACGTCGCGTTCGCTCACCCGCGCGCCGGGTGGATCGGTGCGCTCGCCGCTGGTGCCGAGCACGACGGCACCGCCGGTGGCCGCGCCGAGCGCGAGGAGCCCGGCCAGCAGCGGACGGGCGCCGGTGCGCAGCCGCCTCCTACGCGGGCGGTTGCCGAGCGGCAGCGTAGTCCTCGGCCTGGGAGCGGTCCGATCGCGCGCGGGCACGGCGCCCGGGCGTGCCGGTGGGGTGACGATCGTGACGGCTTCGTCGGCCGCCGCTTCGCTGTGCCGGCTCCCGTTGACGGACCGCTCCGCGGCCGGGGCGGCAGCCCCGCGAGCGACGGTCCGCTCCGTCTCGGTCACGTGGCGCCCCTCCGCGGCCGCGAGCGCGGCGCGGCCGAGGTCGCCGGCCGACGGATAGCGCCGCTCGGGATCCTTCGCCAGCGCACGTGCAATCACGCGATCGAAGCCGGCCGGCACGTTCGGGACGATCGCGGTCGGCTGCGGCGGCGGCTCGTGGATGTGCGCGAGCATCGTCGCCGGCACGGTCCCGCGCGCGAACGGCACCTCCCCGGTGAGCGCGTGGTGGAGCACGCAGCCGAGCGCGTAGACGTCCGTGCGCGCGTCGACCTCCGCGCCGGAGAACTGCTCGGGAGCCATGAAGTCGACGGTGCCGACCCACTGGCCCGTCGCCGTCAGCCGCGTGTCAGTACCGACGACCTGCGAGAGGCCGAAGTCGGCGAGATAGGCGTGCTCCTCGCTCAACAGCACGTTGGCGGGCTTGACGTCGCGATGCACCAGGCCGACCGCGTGTGCGGCGTCGAGCGCGGCGCCCACCTGGCACGCGATCGAGGCCACGCGCGCCGGCCCCAACCGCCGCTCGCGCGCCAGCAGCCCCTGCAGGTCGATGCCCTTGACGTAGCGCATCACGAGATAGAGGTGGCCGTCCTCCTCGCCCGCGGCGTAGACCGGGATCACGTTCGGATGGTCGATCGCTGCCGCGACACGCGACTCGCGCTCGAAGCGCTCGCGGAAGCCGGGGTCGCCCGCGCGGTCGGGCGCGATCAGCTTGACCGCCACCGGGCGACCCAGCGACAGCTGCGTCGCGCGGTAGACGATGCCCATGCCGCCGCGCCCGGCGACCGCCTCGATGCGACAGCCTGCGATCTCGGCGCCTGGGAGCAGGTCGGGCATTCGGACACCGATTGTGACGCAGCGCCGCTTGCGCTACGGGGTATGAGCCCGCCATGCAGACCACGACATTGGGTCCCTTGACCGTGAGCCGGCTGTGCCTCGGCACCATGCTGATGGGCGACAAGACGCCGGTCGAGGAGTCGCACCGCATGCTCGACCGCTACCTCGATGCCGGCGGAAACTTCCTCGACACGGCCGACACCTACTCCGACGGCGGCTCGGAGCGCACGCTGGCGCCCTGGCTCGCCCGGCGCCGCGACGCGGTGGTGCTCGCGACGAAGTGCCGCTTCCCGGTCTCCGACCCCGGCGGCGAGGGGCTCGCGCCCGAGCGGATCGCCAAAGCCTGCGACGCCAGCCTGCGGCGGCTCGGCGTCGAAGAGATCGATCTCTACCAGGTGCACGCGCCGGATCCCGCCGTTCCGCTCGAGGAGTCGCTGGAGGCGCTCGACGCGCTCGTGCGTGCGGGCAAGGTGAGGGCGCTGGGTGTCTCGAACTTCCCCGCCTGGCTGCTCGCCTGGGCTGTGGCGCTGCAGGACCGCGAGGGCTGGGCGCCGTTCATCTCGCTGCAGCCGCAGTACTCGCTCGTGGAGCGCTCGATCGAGGTGGAGATCCTGCCGTTCTGCCGCGCGGCGGGCCTTGGCGTGATCCCCTGGGGGCCGCTCGGCGCCGGCTTCCTGACAGGCAAGTACAAGCGCGGCGAGCGCCCGCCGGAGGGCAGCCGGATAGCCGACGCCGACGAGACGCTCGAGGAGGCCTACGACCGGCGTGCCGTCGAGCGCCACTTCCAGGTGGTCGACGTGGCGGGCGAGATCGCCGAGCGGCGCGGGGTCACGATCCCGCAGGTAGCGCTCGCGTGGCTGCTCGGGACCCCCGGGGTGACTTCACCGATAGTGGGCCCGCGCACCTTCGGGCAGCTCGAGGACCTGCTCGGGGCCGACGGACTCGAGCTCGACCCGGACGAGCGCGCGCGGCTCGAGCGACCGGCCGGACCGCCGCCCGCCTACCCGCAGCGCTTCTTGCTCGAGCAGAACGGGATCGGCGACGTGGAGCGGCTCGTCAGAGCGCGCTGAGCAGGCGGTCGAAGTCGGACTCGTCGTTCCAGGCGCCGACAGAGGCCCGCAGCAGCGCGCGGCCCGGGAGGTTGCGCACGACGATGCCGGCCTTCGCCAGCCGGTCGCGTGTCTGCTCGGCGTAGGGATCCTCCCATGTCACGAGCGTGGTGGCGCCGCGCGGCATCACCGCGCGCCCGCTGTCTCGCAGCAGGTCCGCGAGCCGGCGCGCCTGTGCCACGGCCCGTCCCTGCACCGCCTCCCAGCCGGGCTCCTCGAGCACTCTGATCGCCGCAACCGACAGCGCCACCGTCTCGCGCGAGAGCACCGGCGTGTCGAAGCGCGCCGCCGTCTCCTTGAACGAGCCCTCGAGCCCTGCAGCGGGATCGGAGAAGCTCATATAGCCCGCGCTCACGAGCGCGAGCTGCTCGGCGAAGGCGGGGTCGATCCACAGCAGCCCGGTGCCGTCGGCGCCGCAGAGCCACTTCTGTCCTGCGGCGGCGTACGCGGCGCAACCGAGCGCGCGCGGGTCCACATGGATCGCTCCTGCACCTTGCGCGCCGTCGAGGATCACGGGCACGTCGAGCTCTGCGAGCGCGGCCGGCGCGACCTGTCCGCCGATCCAGCTCACGTGCGAGAGCGCGACCAGCGTCGTCTCGGGCCCGACGGCCTCCGCCACTTGGGCCAGCGGCGCCGCCCTTACCGTCACGCCGCGGCGGCGCGCGGCGAGCAGCGGGCCGAGCATCCCGGGGTGCTCCTGGTCGGACGTGAGGATCTCGTCGCCGGGGCCCAGGTCGAGCCCCGCGATCACGCGTCCGAGCCCGTCCGTGGTCGAGGTCGTCAGCGCCACGTCGGTGGCCTGCGCGCCGAGCAGCCGCGCGTATGCGGCGCGCAGCTCGTCCATGAGCTCCGTGCGCCGCTCGAAGTGCGCGGTCGTGCGCCCGTCGCGCTCGGCGGCGTTGAGCTCCTCGCGCGCGGTCGCAGCCGCGACCGCAGGGAGTGGCCCGTTCGTGCCGCTGTTGAGATAGG
>DASQMT010000035.1:0-3293 GCA_035645355.1 Solirubrobacteraceae bacterium
AGAAAGAGCCGCACCCAGACCCGTGCGAGCGGCGTCGCGCCCGGGTTCGTGAGGGTGAGCGTCTCGCGCCCGCGCCAGCGCGCGCCCTGCTCCGAGCCGGTCAGCCTCAGCTCGTAGGCGGGCGCCGTCGGGTCGGGCTCACTGGCGGCGGCGGGCGCGGCGCACAGGGCGACCAGCGCGACCAGCGCCAGCGCGAGCGCGAGCGCCCGACTCACTCCTGCGCCGCCAGGATCTCGGCGAAGTGCATCACGCGCACCCCGGCGCGCTGGCGCGAGAGCGCGCCGCCGATGTGCATCAGGCACGACGTGTCGACCGCCGTGCAGACCTCGGCGCGCGTGTTGAGCACGTGGCGCAGCTTGTCGCCGAGCATCGCCATCGACGTGTCGGCGTTCTTCACCGCGAACGTCCCGCCGAAGCCGCAGCACTCCTCCGCGTCGCCAAGCTCGACCAGGTCGATCCCGCGCACGGCCCGCAGCAGTCGCTGGGGGCGGTCACCCACCTTCAGCGCGCGCAGCGAGTGGCAGGTGGGATGCAGCGTCACGCGGTGCGGGAACGACGCGCCGACGTCCTCGGCACCGAGCACGTCGACGACGAACTCCGACAGCTCGTAGAGCGGCGGGCCGTCCGCAAACCGCTCGCGCACGAACCCCACGCACGAGGCGCTCGGCGATACGATCGCCTCGGCCCCGGCGAACACGCGCGCGAAGCGCTCCACGAGCGGGCCGGCTTCGTACCCCGAGTTCCCGTGCATCTGCCCGCAGCAGGTCTGCTCCTCGGGGAAATCGACCTCGCACCCGAGCCGCTCGAGCAGCGCCACGGTCGCGCGCCCGGCTTCCGGGAACAGCGTGTCGTTGAAGCACGTGATGAAGAGCGCGACGCGCATCGAGCGCCGAAGCGTAGTCATGGGTAACGGGATCGACCGCTTGCTCCCGGCACAGGTCGGGTACGCGAGCGCCAGGCGACCGAACGTCCGAGGAGGGCGACGGATGGGCAGGCAGTCGACGGCGGTGCTCGCGTGGATGATCGGCTAGAAGCCCGTCTGCGCGCAGCCGTCGGACCCGACTGGTGCTACACCGCCGAGCACCAGCTGCGCACGTACGAGTCCGACGGTCTGCTGCAGTACACGGCGCTGCCCGCGGTCGCCGTGCTGCCCGGGAGTGCGGAGGAGGTGCAGGCCTGCGTCAAGGCGTGCGCCGCAGCGGACGTGCCGTGGGTCGCGCGGGGCGCCGGATCGGGTCTTTCCGGCGGCGCGCTGCCGGTCGCGGACGGGGTCCTCATCGTCACCTCGCGGATGAAGCGCGTGCTCGCCGTCGACCTCGACAACCAGCGTGTCTGCGTCGAGCCCGGCGTGACGAACACGGCGGTCTCGACCGCTGTCGCGCCCGACTTCTTCTACCCGCCCGACCCGAGCTCGCAGATCGTCTGCTCGATCGGCGGCAACGTCGCCGAGAACTCGGGCGGCGCGCACTGCTTCAAGTACGGCTTCACGACGAACTACGTCTGCGGCCTCGAGGTCGTGTTGCCCGACGGCGAGCTGGTCGTGCTCGGCGGCCGCGAGCTGGACCCGCCCGGCTACGACCTGCTCGGCGCCTTCGTCGGCTCGGAGGGCACGCTCGGCATCGCGACCAAGGTCTGGCTGCGCGTGGTCCCGGTGCCGGAGTCGGTCAGGACGCTGGTCGCGTTCTTCGACTCCACGCACGCCGCCGGCGAGGCGGTCTCGGAGATCGTGCAGTCGGGCGTCGTCCCGGGCGCGATCGAGATGATGGACAAGGTGGCGATCGAGGCCAGCGAGCAGATGGCGCACGCCGGCTACCCGGTCGGCCGCGGCGCGGCGCTGCTGGTCGAGCTCGACGGCGCCGAGCAGGAGTGCGAGACGCGCTTCGAGCAGGTTGTGACGCTGTGTGCGCGCTGCGGGTCAGACGACGTGCGCGTCGCGCGCGACGAGACCGAGCGCCAGCTGTTCTGGAAGACGCGCAAGGCCGCTTTCCCGGCGATGGGGCGGATCTCGCCGAACTACTTCGTGCAGGACGGCGTGATCCCACGCACCAAGCTGCCCGAGGTGCTCGAGGCGATCGACGCGCTGGCGGAGGACTACGGCATGGTCGTCGCGAACGTGTTCCACGCCGGCGACGGCAACCTGCACCCGCTCGTCTGCTTCGACGGCCGCAACGAAGGCGAGGCGGAGCGCGCGGAGGAGCTCTCGGGCCGGATCCTCGACGCCTGCCTGGAGGCGGGCGGCTCGATCACGGGCGAGCACGGGGTCGGTGTCGACAAGAAGAAGCACATGCCGAAGATGTTCGGCGAGGCCGACCTGGACGCGTTCCAGCGACTGCGCTGCGCCTTCGACCCGAGCGGGCTGGCCAATCCGGGCAAGGTCATGCCGACGCCGCGGCTCTGCGGCGAGGTCCCGGGCGTCTACCGGCAGCACCCGCTCGAGGCGGCCGGACTGGCGGAGCGATTTTGAGGCCGGGGACGGCCGAGGAGGCGGCGGAGCTGCTGCGCTCGCTGGGAGAGCAGCGCCGGCCCGTGCGCCCGCGCGGCGGCGGTACGAAGGACTGGGGGCCGGCGATCGCGGACGCGGTCGAGGTGGAGACCGGCGGGCTGGCGCGGATCCTCGAGCACAACGCGGGCGACTTCACCGCCGTGCTGGAGGCTGGCGTGCCGCTCGCCGAGGCACAGGCGGAGTTCGCCGCGCACGGTCAGATGCTGGCGATCGACCCCGCGTCGCACGATGCCGCCACCGTAGGCGGCGTGATGGCCGCGAACGACTCGGGCCCGCTGCGCCACCGCTACGGGAGCATGCGCGACCTCGTCGTCGGCACGACCGTCGCGCTCTCCGACGGCACGCTCGCGCGCTCCGGCGGGAAGGTGATCAAGAACGTCGCCGGCTATGACCTGGGCAAGCTCTTCACCGGGTCGCTCGGCACGCTCGGCCTGATCGTGCGGATCGCGGTGCGGCTGCACCCGCTCCCACCCGGGACCGCGAGCGCGGCCGGCGCCAGCGACGACCCGGTACTGCTGGGAGAGGCGGCGCGCGTGCTCGCCGCCCGGCCGCTCGAGGCGGACTGCCTCGACGTCGACTGGCGCGACGGCGCCGGCCGGCTGCTAGTGCGCTTCGGGAGCAAGGCGGCGGGCGATCAGGCCGCGGCCACCGTCGCGGCGATGCGCGCGCTCGGCCTCGCCGGCTGCGAGGCGATCGAGGACGACGACGAGCTCTGGACAAGCCAGCGGGCGCGCCAGCGCGGGGAGTGCGTGCTGAAGGTCTGCGGCCGCCTGACCGATCTGCCGCAGGT
>DASQMT010000036.1:0-13118 GCA_035645355.1 Solirubrobacteraceae bacterium
AGCGCGCGGATCTTCTCCGAGCTCAGCGAGTAGCGGCGATCGTGGCCGGGCCGGTCGGTGACGTACTCGATCAGCGACTCGTCGCCGCCGGTCAGCTCGACGATGCGCCGAACGACGTCGAGGTTGTACGTCTCGTCGGGCCCGCCGACGTTGTAGACCTCGCCCGCCACGCCGTGCTCGAGCACGTGGCCGATGCCGCGCGCGAAGTCCTCCACGAAGATCCAGTTGCGCACCTGCTGGCCGTCCCCGTAGACCGGCAGGGGATCCCCATGCAGCGCGTTGAGCACCATCAGCGGGATCAGCTTCTCCGGGTACTGGTAGGGGCCGTAGTTGTTCGAGCCGCGGCAGATCAGCGACTCCAGCCCGTAGGTGTGGTGATAGGACGCGACCAGCAGGTCGGCGCCGGCCTTGGTCGCCGAGTAGGGCGACGAGGGCAGCAGCGGCGAGAGCTCCGTGAACGATCCCTCCTCGATCGAGCCGTAGACCTCGTCGGTGGAGACCTGCACGTAGCGCACGCCGCGCACCCGCGCGGCCTCCAGCAGCACGAACGTGCCGACCGCGTGCGTCGTGATGAAGGCGTCCGGCTCGGCGATCGAGCGGTCGACGTGCGTCTCGGCGGCGAAGTTCACGACGGCGTCGACGTCCGCCATCGCGCCCGCGACCGCGGCGGCGTCCTCGATCCCGGCCCGGATGAACTCGAAGCCGGGGCTGTCGCGCACGTCGGCGAGGTTCTCCTCGCGACCGGCGTAGGTGAGCTTGTCGAGCACGGTCACGGCATCGCCGTGCTCGCCGATGCGCTGGCGGACGAAGTTCGAGCCGATGAAGCCGGCCCCGCCGCAGACGAGCAGTTTCACGCGGTCACTCCCAGTTCGAGGTAGGCGCGCAACCCTTCGCGCCACGCGGGCAGGACCGGCGTGTCGGGGCGCTCGGAGCGCATCACGGAGTAGGCCGGACGCGGGGCGGGCCGGTCAAGGCCGGCGCTGCTGCCACGGGTCAGCTCGACCTCCGCGCCGGTGGCGGCGAAGGTCGCGGCCGCGAGGTCGTACCACGAGCACGAGCCGGCGCCCGCGACGTGGTGGATCCCCTCGATGCGCCGCTCGGCGATCGTCACGAGCGCGCGCGCGAGGTGACCGGTGAAGGTCGGGCAGCCGACCTGGTCGTCGACGACGGTGATCGAGTCGCGCTCGCCCGCGAGCCGCAGCATCGTGGCGACGAAGTTGCCGCCGTGCTCGCCGAACAGCCAGGACGAGCGCACGATCGCGTGCGCGCCCGGAGCCGCGCGCGCGACGGCGAGCTCGCCGACCAGCTTCGAGCGCCCGTAAGCGCCGAGTGGCGAGGTCGGTGCCGACTCGCGATAGGGCTCGCGCGCCGTCCCGTCGAAGACGTAGTCCGTCGAGATCTGGACCACGAAGGCGCCGGCGGCCGCGGCGGCGGCCGCGACGTGACCGGCGGCGGCGCCGTTCACCTCGGTTGCGTCCGGCTCACGCGACTCCGCCGCGTCGACGTCGGTCCAAGCCGCGCAGTTCACGACCGCCGCAGGGCGCGCCGCGCCGACGGCGGCAGCGACGGCGCTGGGGTCGCGGATGTCGAGCTCGCGGCGCGCCAGTGCGATTACGTCGTGACCGGCGCCCTGCGCGGCGGCGACCACGTCCCGGCCGAGCATCCCGGCCGCTCCCGTCACGAGTAGGCGCATTCGACGCTATCTGTAGCAGCGCGGCTTCAGCGCACGCGCAACGCGAGCGAAAGCTCGAAGCGTGCCTCGGGATCCTCGAGCCGCTCGCCGAAGAGCTCGCGCAGCTGCCGGACTCGATAGCGGACGGTCTGCGGGTGCACCCCCAGCGCGACCGCGACCGCCTGGACTTGCCCTGGACGGTCGAGCCAGGCGCCGAGCGTCTCGGTCAGCCGCGCGCGAGGTCCTTCGGGCAGCGCGGCGAGCGGTGCGAGCCGCGCGGCCGCGAGGTCGGCCGCGATGCGCGGGTCGGCCGCGAGCAGCAACTCGACCAAGTGCTCGTCGGCGACGATCAGGCCCTCGGATGCGCTCAGCCTGCCGGCCGCGGCCAGCCGTTGCGCCGTGATGGCGCGCCGCGCGCTGGCCGCGCCGTGCTTCCAGTCCACGGTCGGCCCGAGCGCGGCCGGGCGGTCCTCGATCGTCGCCGCCAGCCGCCGCCGGCGCCCGGGCGCATCCGGGTCGGGCACGAAGACGATCGCGGCCCCGAACGCCTCGGCGCCGATCGCTCCCTCGCCGAGCCTGCGGGCGAGTCGCGCGGCGATCGAGTCGAGCAGCGATTCGCCCGGCGAGTCGTCCTCGTCGGTCGCCGCGACCAGCGCGGCCAGGCCGCCGCGCGGCAGCGTCCACGGCGCCGCCGCGGCCGCCGTGCGCACGGCCTCCTGCGCAGCCGGCGGATCCTGCGCGAGCAGCCGCACCAGCCGCCTGCGCCGGCGCTCGCTCTCGCCCGCGGCCGTGATCTGCTCCTCCGCGTAGCCCTCGGCCGACTCCGCCGAGAGCTCGTCGATGTAGGCGAAGAGTGCCTCGCCCAGCGCGTAGATCGCGTCGGGCGACAGCCCACCGCCGACGCCCGTCTCGACGAACCGCCGCCACGCGAGCCGTGCGCCGACCCGGTAGGCGGCCAGCAGCGCGTCGAGGCTGCGACCGGCGTGGAACTCGCCGCGGCCGAGGTCGACGTAGGTCTGGCGACTCTCGGCGGCGTCGGGCTCGGGATCGGCCAGCAGGTCGACGAAGCGGTTGAGGGCGACCTCGACGCCGAGCCGCACGAGCTGGCCGAACTCGCCCTTCATCGCGCGCGCATAGTCGGGCACCTCGCGCGCGATCGCCGCGACCATCTCGTCGGCCAGCCCCGGCAGGGCCGGGCGCAGGACCGGCGTCGCCTCGATCGGAACTGCCGCGTAGGGTCGTGAAGTCGCCGCGATTATCACGAGCCTACACCAGGGGACAGTCCCTCTTTACCTCAGAGGGGACTGTCCCTCTTTACTAACGTGGGCGCGCGTGAGCGCACGCTGGGCGACTACCGGTGTGTTCGTCGTCAACGGGGCCGCGATCGGCACCTGGATCGCGCAGATCCCGTGGATCCAGGAGCGCTTCGACCTATCCAGCGGGACGCTGGGGCTGGTGCTCGTCGGGATGGCGCTCGCCGTGGTGCTCGCTTTCCCGCTCGCCGGTCAGGCGATCGTGCGCCACGGCTCCGAGCGGATCGTCTGGGTCGGCGGGACCGCCTGCGCGCTCGCGGTCAACCTGCCGGTGCTGGCGCCGCACCCGGTGCTGGTGGCGCTCGGCCTGACGGTGCTCGGCGCCGCCAGCGCGACCCAGGACGTCGCGATGAACAGCCATGGCGTCACGGTCGAGAAGGACCTGCGGCGGCCGATCATGTCCTCGCTGCACGCCGGCTGGGCGTTCGGCGGCATGATCGGCGCGGGCTTCGCCGCGGCGTGCGCCGTGCTCGGGCTGGATCCGCGCATCACGGTCGCGATCAGCTCGGCGCTGTGGCTCGGCCTGCTGGTCGCCTGTGCGCGCCGCATCGGCCGCGGATCGGCCGCCGAGGGAGCGGATGCCGCGGGCTTCACGCTGCCCTCGCGTGGCGTCGTGCTGCTCGCGATCCTGTGCCTGCTGGTGATGCTCACCGAGGGCGCGATGGCCGACTGGGGCGGGCTCTACCTGCGCCAGGACCTCGGCGCGAGCGCCGCGATCGCCGCGCTGGCCTACTCGGCCTTCACCGCCGGCATGACCGGCGGCCGGCTCGTGGGCGACTGGGTCAACGATCGCATCGGCGCCGTCGCGCTGCTGCGCTGGGGCGCGCTGCTGACCGGCATCCCGCTCGCCGCGATGCTGCTGATCGGCGAGCCGGCTGCCGCGCTGGTGGGGCTGTTCGTCGTCGGCCTCGGGGTCTCCAACGGCGTGCCGCTGATGTTCAGCGCCGCCGGTCGCCAGCCGGACACCCCGGCGGGTCCTGGGATCGCGGCGGTCTCCTCGATGGGGTCGTTGGGCTTTCTCGCGGGCCCGCCGGTGATCGGTGTGGCCGCCGACGCGATCTCGCTCCCATGGGCGCTCGCGATGCTGATCGCCGGCGCCGTCGTCGTCTTCGCGCTCGCCCGCCGGGCGACCGCGCGCACGGAGCCCGAGCCGCAACCCGAGCTCAGCCCTCGAGCAGCCTGAGCAGGTACTCGCCGTAGCCGCTCTTGACGAGCGGCTCGGCCAGCGCGCGCAGATGGGCGTCGTCGATGAAGCCCTCGCGCCAGGCGACCTCCTCGGGCGAGCCGATCCGCAGCCCCTGCCGCTCCTCGATCACGCGCACGAACTCGGCCGCCCGCATCAGCGAGTCGAAGGTGCCGGTGTCGAGCCAGGCGGTCCCGCGGTCGAGCACGCCGACGCGCAGCTTGCCGCGCCGCAGGTACTCGAGGTTGACGTCCGTGATCTCGATCTCGCCGCGCGCGCTCGGCGCCACGTTGCGCGCGATCTCTACCACGTCGTTGTCGTAGAAATAGAGCCCGACGACAGCGTAGTTGGACTTCGGCCGCGCGGGCTTCTCCTCGATCGAGACCGCGTTGCGGTCCTGGTCGAACTCGACCACGCCGTAGCGCTCCGGATCGGCGACGTGGTAGGCGAACACGGCGCCACCGTCGGGATCGGTCAGCTCCTTGAGCTGTGCTCCCAGCCCGTAGCCGTAGAAGATGTTGTCGCCCAGGATCATCGCGACGGAGTCCTCGCCGACGTGCTCGGCGCCGATCACGAACGCGTCGGCGAGCCCGCGCGGCGTCGCCTGAGCGGCATATCCGAAGCGGCAGCCGAACTGGGAGCCGTCGCCGAGCAGCCGCTGGAACTGGGGCTGGTCGACCGGCGTGGTGATGATCAGCAGCTCCCGGATGCCGGCCATCATCAGCGTGGCCAGCGGGTAGTAGATCATCGGCTTGTCGTAGACCGGCATGATCTGCTTCGAGATGGCCTGGGTGACCGGGTACAGGCGGGTGCCCGACCCGCCGGCGAGGATGATCCCCTTCACCGTGCGGATGGTGCCAGCAGCCGCTCGGCGGCGTGCAGCACCGCTTCGCGGACGTCAGCGGGCTCGAGCACCGCGGCGTCGCCCGCCTCCTTCAGGATCTGCTTGACGAGGTAGCGCTCGCCCTTGAACGCCCACTCGACGATCACCGCGCCGTCGTCGAGCTCGGCCAGCACGGTGCGCTCCTCGCTCGCCCAGCGCGCATGCTCGGGCGACACCCACACATGCGCCACGCGCGAGCCCTCGACCTGCCCGGTGCGCGGCCAGCCCTCGACGTCGGCGATCGGGTCGAGGTCCGCGCGCGGCTCGTAGGTCGCGTCGAGCACGTCCACGCGCTTGATGCGGTCCAGCCGGAAGCTGCGCATCTGATCCTTCGCCGGGTCGAACACCTTCACGTACCAGCCCTCGCGGCTGTTCATCAGCGCGTAGGGCTCGCCGACGCGGGTCGAGAACGCGTCCTCGTTCTCGGCGTAGTACTCGAGCTCGATCAGCCGGCGCTCCTCGATCGCCTCGCCGACCTGGCGGGCGATCGTGTCGTCGCTGCGGGCGTTGGAGACGAGCAGGCCCTCCTTCGCGATGTCGCCGAGCGCGCGCTCGAGCTTCTCGCGCACCGTCACCAGGTCCTCTGACAGGTGCACGCCGAGCAGCTCGATCGCCGCGAGCAGCGCCCGCGCCTCGATCGGCAGCAGCCGCGCCGGGCGGTCGAACGTATCCGAGTAGGGCTCAGGATCGACCTCGATCTCGCCGTTCGGGTGAACCTCCGCGTAGAGCACGTAGGCGCCGCCGCCGAAGTTGACGACGTTCAGCACCGAGACGTCCTCGCGCAGCTCCTGCTGGGAGATCTGCAGGCGCTCGCAGACGGCCGCCGAAGCGAGCCGCTCGCCGGCGCGGCCGGCCCTGATCAGCACCGACGCCAGCGTCACGAGCCGCGCGAAGCGCTCGGGGCGGATGCCGGTCGTCTCGCGCTGGCGGACCCCGGCCCCACCCACCCCGCGCTCGACGTGGACCTGCGCGGGCAGCCTCCCCTGATCGACGGACACGGGCGGCTCGCCGCGATGCAGCTCCGC
This sequence comes from Solirubrobacteraceae bacterium, assembly GCA_035645355.1. Classification (GTDB taxonomy): domain Bacteria; phylum Actinomycetota; class Thermoleophilia; order Solirubrobacterales; family Solirubrobacteraceae; genus DASQMT01. The sequence goes on from DASQMT010000036.1 coordinate 6,077, forward strand.
GACCCGGTCGAGGCGCAGGTGCAGCTCGTCTGCGAGCGCGGGCGGGCCGAGCACGCGCGCGTGCTGCTCGTAGCCGATGACCCAGGCGAGCAGGAGCCGGGCGATCGCGTACGGCGTGCGGAAGATCTGCCCGCCGTCGTCGGCGTCGGTCAGCTCCCCGTAGCGGCCGAAGTTGCGCTCGACATGCCAGGCGATCCGGTCGGAAACCCACACCTCTGCCGTGTCGTGCGCGTCGCCGAGCTGCCACGGGATGCGGTTGGCGTACACCCGCGGGTCGAAGTCCGCCGGGCGTTGGAAGTCGTGCTCCGCCTTGGTCGCGTACGCCACCTTGCCGCGGATCCGCGAGAGCCGGAAGACGCGGATCGCGCTGCGCTCGTGCGACCAGCCGACGAGGTAGAACTGGCCGCCCTCGAACAGCAGCTCGTACGGGTCGACCTTGCGTAGCGCGGTGTCGCCGCTCTGCATCGTGAAGTACTCGAACTCGATCCGCTTGCGGCGGTAGATCGCGGTATCGACCTTGGCCAACCGCGCCGACAGCTCCGCGCCGCCGGCCGAGCCGGTGATGCCGAGCCCGATCGCCCGCTGAACGGGCGAGTCGAGCGGGCTCGGGCGTCCCCATGTGAGCTGCTGGAGCGCCAGCCGCAGCGGCTCCGCGTAGGCGAACTCGCCGTCGAGCAGGCTCAGCGCGGTCTGGAGCGCCGCCAGCTCCGCGTCGCTGAACTCGATCGCCGGCAGGAAGAACGCCTCCGGCGCGAGCGAGTAGTTCTCCTGCTCGGAGAAGCCGTCGGCCGGCCGGTCGACCGACAGGTGGATGCCGAGCGAGTCGAGCTCCGCCCGGTCGGCGTAGAAGCGTCGCGCGAAGGCGTCCTCGGTCATGTCCGAGTAGCCCTCGACGTCGCGCCGGATCTCGGTGGCCGTGACGGGCCGCCGCTCGGCCATCAGATAGGCGATCAGCGACAGCTGCCGGATCAGCTTCTCGGTGTCCTTCGCCACGCAGCCCACCATAGACCGCGCTCCTCGAGCCGGCGCGGGGCGCGCGCTGTTGTCATACGACGTTTTCGCGGTGTTTGCTGGAAGATGGCGTCTTGGAGGTGCGTGCCGCCCGCCGGTCAAGCGGCGGCCCGCGCCCCGAAGTACGCGCCGCCACCGAGCGCGCGGTCGTAGCCCGACCAGCGCGATCCCTCCGGCAGCTCCTTCTCGAGCCGGTCGAAGGATCCCAGCCGCCCGCCGAGGTTGTCGATCATGTGCACCAGCGTCGCCTCGCGCGTGCACGGGACCACGGGCGAGCCGTGCTCGAGCGCGCCATGGTGGCTGAGGATGATGTGCAGAACGGCGGCGGCCAGGTCGTCCGGGAACCCCGGCAGATCCTCGATCAGGCGCCGCACCCGGTAGTAGCCGAGCGGGATCTCGCCCTGTAGCTTGCCCGCGTCGGTCATGTCGATCGCAAGCGGGTCGGCCGTGTACGCGTCGAGCTTGCCGATGTCGTGCAGCAGGGCGCCGCAGACGGCGACATCGCGGTCGATGCCCGGGAAGTTGGCCGCGATCGCCGACACGGATTGCGCGACCGACAGCGAGTGCTCGAGCAGCCCGTGACGGTAGGCCTGGTGGTAGCGCTTGGCCGCCGGGGCGTCGCGGAACCGCCCCCAGCTGTCCGAGCCGGCGCCGAGCACCGCCTCCAGCAGCGCCCGCAGGTGCACACTCTGGACCGTGCCGATCAGCGCGCGCATATCGGCCTCCATCTGCTCCGCCCCGCGCGGCGGGCCGTCGAGCAACGCGTCGAGGTCCACCTCGTCAGCGCGCGCCGCGCGCAGCGAGCGGATCGCGATCCGCTCGCCGCGCGACGAGTAGCGGCCCTGGACGCGGACGGCGGCGCCGCAGTCGCAGGCCGCCGACAGGTCGGCGACGCCGTCGGAGACGACCGCAGCGATCGATCCGGTGCGGTCGCCGAGCGTAAGCTGCAGTATCTCGCTGCCGTCGCGCTCGGTCCGCAGCCGGCGCTCGCGCACCAGCAGGACGCAGTCGAGCTCCTGTCCGTCGGTGAGTTCGCGCACGACCATCGGGTCGGAAACGTAGATCCAGGATCGGACAGGATCGCCCCGCAGCGGGTAGCGTCCCGGCCAATGGATCGCACCGCGCTGATCACGGGCGGCACGGGTGGGCTCGGGCGCGCCGTTGTGGAAGCGTTCGCGAGCGACGGCTGGCGCGTGGCCGTGCTCGACAGGGGGACAGCGCAGCTCGAGGGCGCGGAGGTGGTGCAGGCCGACCTGACGGAACCCGGGGAGGTCGAACGCGCGGTCGCCGCCGCGGCGGCCGAGCCGGGCGCCCCGCTGGCCGCGGTCGTCAACCTCGTCGGCGGCTTCGCCGGCGGGCAGCCGGTCGCCGCCACGCCGGTGTCGGACTTCGAGGCGCAGTTCACGCGCAACCTGCGCCCGACGTACCTGGTGACCCAGGCGGCGCTCCCGGCTCTGACCGCCGCGGGCGCCGGGGCGATCGTATGCGTATCGTCGCGCTCGGCCCTGCACCCGTTCGCGGGCGCCGCCGGCTACTGCGCGTCGAAGGCCGCCGTGATCACGTTCGCGCAGGTCGTCGCGCGCGAGCACGCCGCCGACGGGATCCGCTGCAACGCCGTGCTACCGCAGATGATCGACACGCCCGCAAATCGCGCTGCGATGCCGCCGGAGGAGCACGCGGCGCTCACGCCGCCGGCCGAGATCGCAGCCGTGATCCGCTTCCTGTGCAGCCCCGATTCGGCGCCCACGACCGGCGCGGCGATCCCGGTCTACGGCCGGCCCTGACGCGCCGCGCTCAGCCGCCGTAGAAGCGGATCGCGCGGTCGGCCAGCGCGCGCGTGCGGCGCTCGTTGCCGATCGCGTTGAAGGCGATCGCGACGCCCGGGATCATGCGTCCTGCGAGCTTGCGCGCGGAGCGCACGCCGACCATCTTGGCCAGTCGCAGAGCGAGCGCCTCCTCGCGCTGCAGCTTCGAGCCGACGTATGCCTGCACGATCGTCTCACCGATGCCGTCGAGCGCCCTGCGCGCGGACGCCGGGTCGGGGTAGAAGTCGCGCAGCACGAGCAGCTCGGCCGGGCGCATCGGGTCGTGCGGGTCATAGCCGTAGGCGGCGGCGACGTAGAACACGAGCCGCGACTGGATCCAGGCGAGCGCGACGAGGTCGGGGACCATCGTGACGATGCCGCCGACCCCGGTGGCGGCGCCCTCGAAGCGCGCAAGCGTCGCATGGCGCTTCTTCGCCATCGTCGCCAGCTCGGGCGGCGAGACGGCGTAGCGCGAGCGCTTGTCGGCCGCCCAGCTCGCCGCTTGCGGCGCGAACGTGCGTCCCGCGGCCAGCGCGACGTGCTCCGGAGCGCGCGCGGGATCCTGCCGCAGGCGGTCCCAGAGCCCGGGTGGGAGCTCGCGCGTGGAGCGCTCGTGCGCGGAGGCGGAGCTCATGCGCCCGAGGGTACCCTCACGCCGCCGCCGGCAGCGCGCCGTCGCATGCGCGCTTGCGACACTGCGCATGGTGGCGGCTACCCTGACCGGCCATGCGAACGGCGCCCGCCATCCTCCTCCTGACCCTGATGGCGATGGTGCTCGCGGCCGTCCCGGCCTCCGCCCAGGCGCCCGCCGAGGAGCCCCGCATCCGCGCCGGCGTCACGGTCGCGGGCGTCGACGTCGGCAGCCTCACGGTGGCCGAGGCCCAGGTGCGGCTCGAGCAGGCGCTCGGACCGGCGTTCGCACAGGGCATCACGGTGGCCGTCGCACGGCAGACCGCCACGCTGCCGATGCGGACGATCGACTTCAGGTTCCGCTCCGACAGGACGGCGCTGCGAGCGCTGAAGGCCGGCCAGGCGTCGCCGCCAGCGGCCGACGGCAGCGTGGCGCCGGTGGCGGTCCCGCCGGCGGTCTCCTATGACCGCAAGGCCGTCTGGCGCTTCGCATGGCGGATCCACGACCGGGTCGGGATCGAGGCGCGCAACGCGACGGTCAAGATCAAGCTGACGCGGATCGTGAAGCGCAGGCACCGTCCGGGCCGCAGGCTGCCGGTGGCGCCGCTTGTCGCCTCGATCAGGGCGACGCTCGCGGACCCGCTGGCCGAGCGCCGGCTCGCTCCTGCCCTCGAGGTCGTCAAGCCCGAGATCCGCAAGCACGAGCTGCGCAAGGTCTACCGCAAGATCATCACGATCGACCGCTCGAGCTTCCGCCTGCGGCTGTTCAAGAAGCTCAAGCTTCTGAAGGGCTACGGCGTGGCCGTCGGCCAGCCCGGCTATCCCACGCCGACGGGCCTGTTCGCGATCCAGAGCAAGCAGGTCAATCCGACGTGGACCGCTCCCAACTCGCCCTGGGCGGGCGAGATGGCCGGCCAGCAGGTGCCCGGCGGGGCCGCGAACAACCCGCTGCGGGCGCGCTGGATGGGCGTCGACGGCGCCGTCGGCATCCACGGGACGGGCCAGCCGTGGACGATCGGCACCGCCGCGTCGCACGGCTGCATCCGCATGACGGTGCCCGACGTGATCGACCTGTTCCGGCGCGTGGAGATCGGCACCCCCGTGCTGATCGCCTAGCAGCGCGTGTCAGAGCTCGAGCGCCTCGCGGCGCGTGCCCGCGAGGAGGGGCAGATCGGCATCGACACGGAGTTCATGCCGGAGGGCCGCTACCGGCCGCTCCTCTGCCTCGTGCAGGTCTGCGTTGGCGAGGAGGTCGTCGTGCTCGACCCGCTGGAGGACGGACTCGGCGATCCGGGCCCGCTCGCGGCGGTGCTGGCCGACCCCGCGGTCGAGGTCATCGTGCATGCCGGCCGGCAGGACGTCGCGATCCTGCGCCGCGCCTGGAGCACCACCTTCGCCAACGTCTTCGACACCCAGATCGCGGCCGGCTTCGCGGGCTTCTCGGCACAGGCGGGCTACACCGGGCTGCTCAGCGACGTGCTCAAGGTCCGGCTCGAGAAGTCGGCCTCGTTCACGCGCTGGGATGTGCGTCCGCTGACGCCCGAGCAGCTGCGCTACGCGCGCGAGGACGTCGAGCACCTGCTGCCGCTGGCCACGGAGCTGCGCCGGCGGCTGAGCGAGCGCGAGCGGCTCGAGTGGGCGCTCGAGGAGTGCCTGGCGATCACGGAGGCGACCGACGAGCGCGATCCCGAGGAGGCCTGGAGGCGGTTGCCGCGCGTCTCCGGCCTCGATCCACGCGGGCGCGCGCGTGCGCGGGAGCTGGCCGCCTGGCGCGAGCGGACCGCTGCCGCCGAGGATCGCCCGCTGGGCTCCGTGCTGCGCGACCCGACGCTCGTCGAGCTGGCCAAGCGCGCGCCCAAGAGCCACAAGGAGCTGGCCCAGATACGGGGGGCGGGACCCGACGTGATCCGGCGCCGCGCGCGCGACATCCTCGCCGCCATCGAGCGCGGCCGCGAGGCGCCGCCGGTGCAGCTGGACGAGGCCGAGCGCTACGTGACCGACGCCGTCGACGGGCCGACGATCGCGCTGGCCGAGGCGCTGGTGCGCGCGCGCGCCCACGAGGCCGGGCTCGCCTACGAGCTGATCGCCGCGCGCGCCGACCTCGCACCGGTCGTGGTCGCGGCTCGTCGCTCCATGCCTGAGCCCGACGTGCGCACGCTGCGCGGCTGGCGGCGCGAGCTGGTCGGCACGGAGCTGCTCGAGCTGCTCGCCGGGAATCGCTCGCTCGGCGTCGTCAACGGCCGGGTGCAGGTGGGCTGAGGCCCTCGAGCAGCGCGTCGAGCAGGCGCGGTGCGACGGCGGCCGCAGGCGCGAGGTCCCCGCCGGTGATCAGGAAGCGATAGACGATCGGACCGGCGAGCATGTCGATCGTGAGCTCGAGGTCGACGTCCTCGCGCAGCTCGCCGCGGTCACGCGCGCGCTCGAGGGCGATGCGCGCCACCCGGCGCCGGGGCTCTACGAGCTGCGCGTAGAAGATCGCGTGCAGATCCGGGTCACGGCTCGCCTCCGCGAGCAGTCGCGGCATCACCAAGGCGGCATTCCGGTCCCTCGCGATCGCCACCAGCGCGGTCGAGATCGCCGCGTAGTCGCCTTTCAGCGAGCCGGTGTCGGGCACTGGTAGCTCGGCGCTGAAGTGCTGGATGGCGTCCTTGACGAGCTCCTCCTTCGAGGCCCAGCGCCGGTAGATCGTGGCTTTGCCGACACCGGCGCGGCGCTGGACCTCCTCCATCGTGATGCGTGCGTAGCCGACCTCCACGAGCAGCTCGAGCGTCGCCTTCACGATCGCGAGGTGCGAGCGCTCGGAGCGCGGTCGCCCCGGCGGGCGGCGCCCGACCGCGGTCATGCGGGGACGGGCTCCGTGGCGGGCGCGCGGGCCGGCAGCGCGACGAGCGTCAGCACCGCCCCGAGGGCGGCGATCGCCGCGCCGGCGAGCACGGCCGTGTGCATGCCGTCGACGAACGCCTGCTGGGCCGCCTCCGAGACGCGGCCACCGGCCCCGCCGCCGATCCGCTGGGCGACGGCGAGCGCGCCCGCCAGCGACTGGTTCGCCGTCTCCGCCGCGGCGCCCGGGAGGCCCTGGGTGACGCCGTCCATGCCTGCACGGTAGCCGCTGGACAGCAGTGATCCGAGCACCGCGACGCCCAGAGCGCCGCCCATCGTGCGGGTCGCGTCGTTGACCGCCGAGCCGACGCTCGCCTTCGCGAGCGGCAGCGAGCCCATGACCGACTCGGTCGCGGGCGCCATCGTGAGGCCCATGCCCAGCCCGAGCACCAGCAGCACCGCGGCGACGATCCCGTAGCCGCTGTCGACCTGCGCGCCGGACAGCAGCGTGAGGCCGGCAGCGACCAGCGCGAGCCCGGCGCCGACCACGCGCTTCGTGCCGACGCGCTCGACCAGCTTCGCCGACAGCGGCCCGCCGAGCACGACGCCCGCGGCGACGGGCATCACGCGCAGCCCGCTCTCGAAGGCGCCGTAGCCGAGCACGGACTGCAGGTACTGGGTGAGGAAGAAGATCGTCCCGAAGAGCGCGAAGAACGCGAGCGCGATCGCGCCGCTGGCAGCCGAGAAGCGGCGGTTGCGGAACAGCCGCACGTCGA
>DASQMT010000037.1:0-4031 GCA_035645355.1 Solirubrobacteraceae bacterium
TACTTCCCCAGCACGAGCCCCGGACTGGGCCCGGTGTCGCGCTTCTTCGAGGGCGAGGCGACGTCGGAGGTGGCCCTGCGCGCCGGCGTGCGGCGCGACCTCTGGACGGCCGTCGCACCCGACATCGGACGGCTGCTGCCGCGGATCGAGGAGGGCGACAAGGTCTTCTCCGACGCGACCGGGCTCTCCGAGGAGGATCGCGGCGCGCTGCTCGCGCAGGCGCTGCGAGGCCTCAGCCGCTCCTACACGGACTCCCCGCCGCCGGCCACGTTCCGGCTGATCGCGTCGCCGCTCGTGACCTGGATCTGGCTCGGCGGTCTGATCGTGCTCGCCGGCGCAGGGATCGCCCTCTGGCCCGCCGGCGCAGGCGCGCGGCGACCGGCGACGGCGGCCGGGCTGGCCCGCGTCGCGCGCGAGCTCGAGCGCGCGTAGCCGCCTCGTGGAGCTGCTGCTGGTGGTCGTCGTCGTGGCGGTCGCCGTGCTCCTGATCAGCGCTCCCCTGCGGTCCGGCCGGCGCACGGGCCGGGAGCCGGCGCAGGCCGCCGAGCGCGCCGATCTGGAGGCGGCCCGCGACGCCAAGTACGCCGAGATCCGCGACGCCGAGATGGACTTCCGCACGGGCAAGCTCTCCGAGCCCGACTGGCGAGCGCTCGACCGTCAGCTGCGCCGCGAGGCCGTCGAGCTGCTGCACCGGCTCGACGAGGTAACCTGAGGGCCGATGTACACGGTCCTCGCAGTTCTGCAGGTCTTCATCTGCGTGATCCTCGTGCTCCTGATCCTCTTGCACTCGGGCAAGGACGCGGGCATGTCCGGCGCGTTCGGCGTCGGCGTGGCGGGCGGCAGCACCGGCGGCTCGCTGATGGAGCGCAACCTCGACCGCTGGACGATCCTCTTCGCCGTGCTGTTCGCGGCCAACACGCTTCTCCTGCTCAAGCTCGGCTGACGCCGAGCGCCGCGGCGTAGATCGCGCGCAGCTCCTCGCGGTCCGGGCGCGGGGGCGTGTTATCGAGCTGCGGCCGTGCCATGGCCGCCTCGACGCAGTCCTCGAGCGCCTGGCGCTCGAGCCCGCGCAGTCGCGCGGCTCCGGTGCGCTGGTGGATGCGCTCGGCCGCGCCGGCCGGATCCTCACCGAGCGCGTCCGCCAGCGCCGCGATCTCCGCGCCGCGGCGCCGCGCGAGCGCGGGGATCGTGTGCGGCAGCAGCAGCGCGTTCGCCTCGCTGTGCCCTGCCAGGCCGCTGCGCACCAGCGTCTGCGCCAGCACGTGGTGCAGCCCGTAGCCCGTGCTGCCGAGCGCGTAGCCGGCCAGCAGGGCGCCGAGCGCCAGCGCGTCGCGGTCGGGCGCGGCTAGGGCGAACGAGCCGACGAGCAGCCGCGCCGCCTCGTGCGCAGCCAGCGTCGCGACGGGATTGGCCGCGACGGTGCACGGCGCCTCGACGGCGTGGCCGAGCGCGTTCAGCGCGCTCGCGGCCAGCTCCTCGCCGGGCTGTGAGGCCGCCAGCTGCGGATCGCAGATCACGACGGAGCAGCGCACGCGCGGCGTGTCCTCGTCGACGCCGGCGGCATGCCTGTGCACGCGCGTCAGCTCGGCGCCCGAGAGCGTCGTCGGGATCGCGAGCGCGCGCACCCCGAGCGCTGACGTAACTGCTTTGGCGGTGTCGATCACCCGACCGCCGCCGAGCGCGACGATGCGCGCATCGACCGCGGGCTGAGGCCGCACCCAGTCGAGCGCCGCGCGGGCAAGCTCGGGCACGGCGCCGGCGGGCACCTCGTGCACCCCGGCGGCGGCCGCGGCGGCGCCCGGCAGCGCCGCCAGCGCGCGCGGCGTCGTCAGCAGCAGGTAGCCCGGCCCGCCGAGCGCAGCGACCGGGTCGGCGGCGACGCCGCGCCCGAAGCGGATCAGGCGCTCGCCGTCGCGCCAGTCGAACGCGCGCACAGGGGTCAGCACGTCCTCGCTTCACGTTCGCGCGCCCGGCGACCGTCGCCGACACCGGATCGTTGCGTGGATGTAGCCTTCGGTCGCATATGGACGAGATCGACCGGCAGATCGTTGCGCTGATGCGCCAGGACGCCCGGCGCTCGTTCCAGAGCATAGGCCTGCGCGTGTCGCTGAGCGCTCCGGCGGTCAAGCGGCGGGTCGACCGGCTCGAGGCCGACGGCGTCCTGCGGGGATACACCGCGCTGGTCGATCCCGGTCGCTTCGGCTGGAGCACGCACGCGTTCGTGGCGCTGTTCTGCGAGGGGCGGATGGCCGCAGCGGAGGTGCGCGAGGCTGTCGAGCACCACCCCGAGGTGGAGGCCGCCTACACCGTCGCGGGTGAGGCCAGCGCCGTGCTCCACGTGCGGGCCCGCGACACCTCGCATCTCGAGCAGGCGCTCGAGCGCATCCGCGACAACGCGGGCGTGACCCGCACCCAGACTCAGATCGTGCTCTCGACGCTCTTCGAGCGGCCGTTCGACGAGGTGCGCGAGTGAGGGTCCTCGACCTGACGCAGCCGCTCGACGAGCACACGGCCCTCTGGCCGGACTCGGTCCCGTTCGTCGCCGACGCGCAGCCCGCGTTCGACGTCGACGGCTTCTGGTGGCGCGACCTCTCCTTTCCGGAGCATGCCGGCACGCACCTCGACGCACCCTGCCACTGCGTGCCCGGCGGATTGGCGGTCGCCGACATCCCGGTCGGCGAGCTCGTGCGGCCGGCCGTGCGGATCGACGCGCGGACGCTCTGCGCGGGCGATCCGGGCTGGGTGCTGAGTGCCGCGGACGTGGAGGCGTGGGAGGCCGAGCACGGCCGGATCCCCGCCGGCGCGGCGGTGCTGCTCTGCACGGGCTGGGACGAGCACGTCGCCGATCCAGCGTGCTATCTCGGTGATCCGCTCGCCTTCCCGGGATACGGCGCCGACGCCGCGGCGCTGCTCGTCGAGCGCCGGGTCGCCGGTCTCGGGATCGACACTCTCAGCGTCGACGCGGGCGCCGCCGCCGACTTCCCGGTCCACTTCACATCGCTGCCGGCCGGGCTCTGGCACCTCGAGGGGCTCGTCGGGCTCGGCGCGGTGCCCGACACCGGCGCGACGGTGGTGGCCGGCGCGCTGCTCCTGCCGCGTGCCTCCGGGACGCCGGCGCGGGTGCTCGCCCTGGTTCCTTAGGCAGCAGCGCGCGGCGGCCTGGACTCGCCTCGTACCACGACCGCGACGGCGAGCACGATGACCGCCGCGCCGGCCGCCGTGATGCCGGTCACCGCCTCGTCGAGGATCAGGTAGCCGAGTACGATCGCCACCACCGGGTTCACGTAGGCGTAGGTCGCGACGCGCGAGATCGGGGCGTTCTGCAGCAACCACGTGTAGGCGGTGAACGCGAGGCCGGACCCGATCACCGTGAGGTAGAGCCAGGCGATCATCGAGTCGGTCGAGAACGTCGACGGGTCGAGCGCCCAGGGCTCGCCGGCGACCACGCCCGCGAGCGTCACGACCGAGCCGCCGAGCAGCATCTGCCAACCGACCGAAACCAGCGGGTGCGACGGCAGCGCGACGCGGCTCGACAGGTACGAACCGGTGGCCCAGGCGGGCGTCGAGCAGACGACGAGCAGCAGTGAGAGCAGCGGCGCGCCACCCGACTGCCCGCCGGGCTGCAGCAGCAGCCCGACACCGGCGAAGCCGATCACGACCGCGAGCACGAGCCGCGGAGCGATCTGCTCGCCGCCGAGCCTGCGCAGCAGCAGTACCCACAACGGCACGCATGCGACGAGCAGCGCGGCGAGGTTGGAGGGCACGTCCTGCTCGGCTGTCGCGACCGTCGCGACTGCGCCCATCAACAGCGAGCCGACGAGCGTGCAGCTCAGCGCTTCGCGGCGCGCGATCCGCACGGAGCGGTTGCGCAGCGCGAGCACGCCGAGCATCAGCGTGCCCGCGAGCAGGAAGCGGCTCCCGGTGGAGACCAGCGGCGGGATCGTCTCGACAAGCACGCGCAGCGCGAGGTATGTCGAGCCCCAGACGATGTAGACCGTCCAGAGCGCAGCCCACACCAGGACGCCGGAGGG
>DASQMT010000038.1:0-9316 GCA_035645355.1 Solirubrobacteraceae bacterium
TGGATTGGTCAGCGGCCCCAGGAAGTTGAAGATCGTGCGCACGGCGAGCTCCTTGCGCACCGGTACGACGAAACGCGTGGCGCCGTGATGGGCCGGGGCGAACATGAACCCGAAGCCGACCTCGTCGATGCAGCGGCCCACCGCCTCCGGGTCGAGGTCGATGCGCACGCCGAGCGCCTCGAGCACGTCGGCGGAGCCCGAGAGCCCCGTGGCGGACCGATTGCCGTGCTTGGCGACCGCACAGCCGGCCCCAGCCGCTATCAGCGCCGCGGTGGTCGAGACGTTGAAGGTCGGCCGGCCGCCACCGGTGCCCGCGGTGTCGATCAGGTCGTCGCGACCAGTGTCCACCGGCGCCGCGAAGCGCCGCATCGTCGCGGCGAGCCCCACGAGCTCGTCGACGGTCTCCCCCTTCGTGCGCAGCGCGATCAGCACCGCCGCCGTCTCCGCCTCGGACGCGTTGCCGGCCATGATCTCCGCCAGCACCGCGGACATGTCTTCGGCCGGCAGGTCCTCGCGCGAGGCCAGCCGGTCGATCGCCTTAGTGAGGACCGGGTTCGGCAAGGAAGTTCTCCAGCAGGCGCTTGCCCTCCGGCGTGAGGACCGACTCCGGGTGGAACTGGACCCCGTAGGCGGGCAGCTCGCGGTGGCGCATCGCCATGACCACGCCCCCGCCCGTCGCGGTCACCGCCAAGCAGTCGGGCAGCGTGCCGGAGTCGACGACCAGCGAGTGGTAGCGCCCGACGACCAGCGGCGATCCGAGGCCTTCGAACAACCCCGTGCCGTCGTGCGTGATCTCCGTCGTCTTGCCGTGCACGGGCTCGTGCCGGATGACCGCGCCGCCGAACGCCTGCGCGAGCGACTGGTGGCCGAGGCAGACGCCGAGCGTCGGGATGCCCGCCTCGGGAAATCGGCGCATCACCTCGACCGAGACGCCGGCCTCGCTCGGGGTGCACGGGCCGGGCGAGACGATCACCCGGTCCGGGTCACGCGCGAGCAGCCCATCCGTCGGCTCGACGTCGTTGCGCACGACCTCGACCTCCGCCCCCAGCTCGCCCAGGTACTGGACGAGGTTGTAGGTGAATGAGTCGTAGTTGTCGATCACCAACACACGGCTCACGGCCACGTCTCCTGGCGCGTCGCGAGCTCGATCGCGCGGGCGACCGCGCGCGCCTTGTTGCGCGACTCCTCGTACTCGTACTCGGGCTGCGCGTCGGCGACCGTGCCGCCGCCCGCCTGCATGTGCGCGTGCCCGTCGCGCAGCACGACCGTGCGGATGCAGATGCACGTGTCCAGGTCGCCCGTGTAGGAGAGGTAGCCGACGGCGCCGCCGTAGGCGCCGCGCTTGACCGGCTCGAGCTCGTCGATGATCTGCATCGCGCGCACCTTCGGCGCGCCCGACAGCGTGCCGGCGGGCAGGATCGCGCGCAGCGCGTCCATCGGGCCGACCTCCGGCCGCAGCCGGCCGCCGACCGAGGACACGATGTGCATCAGGTGGGAGTAGGTCTCGACCGCCATGAACGTCTCGACCTCGACGCTGCCGTACTCGCAGACGCGTCCGAGGTCGTTGCGGCCGAGGTCGACGAGCATCACGTGTTCGGCGCGCTCCTTGTCGTCCGCGAGCAGATCGTCGGCGATCGCCCGGTCCTCGTCCGCGTCGCCGCCGCGTGGCCGCGTGCCCGCGATCGGCCGGGTCGTCGCGCGCCCGCCGGCGACAGTCACGAGCGGCTCGGGCGACGCCCCGACGATCTGGAAGTCCTCGAAGTCCAGGAAGTACATGTACGGCGAGGGATTGATCGCGCGCAGGCCACGGTAGATCGAGAACGCGTCGACCTCGACCTCCGCGGACCAGCGCTGCGAGGGCACGACCTGGTACGCGTCGCCGGCGTGGACGTACTCGACGATCCGGGCGACCATCGCCTCGAACGCCTCGCGCGGCATGTTGGGCTGGAACTCCGGCTCCGCGCCGACGGCGCCCACGAGCGCGGGCAGCGGGCCGGCGAGCCGCTCGCGCACCTCCGCGATCACGGCCAGCGCGCGCTCGTAGCCCGCCTCCACCCCCTCCTCCTCGACGTATGCGTTGGCGAGGATCGTGACCGTGTGCTTGAGGTGGTCGAACGCGACCAGCGCGTCGGTCAGCATCAGGGCCACGTCGGGGAGCCCGATCGTGTCCACGTTGGGAGGACCGAGCGGCTCGACGGCGCGCACGCAGTCGTAGCCGAAGAAGCCGACCGCGCCGCCCGCGAACGGCGGCAGCCCGGGCAGCGATGCCTGGCTCTGGCGCTGCACCTCCCGCGCCGCGAGCGCGTAGGGGTCACCGCCGTCGGCCAGGCTCCAGCGCACCACCCGCCGTGGGCGGTAGCCGATGAACGACCAGCGCCCGACACGCTGGCCCTGCTCGGCGGACTCGAGCAGGAACGCGGGGCCGGCGCGGCGCAGCTTGAGGAACGCGGACACCGGCGTCTCGCAGTCCTCCAGGTAGGTGCTGCGAATCGGCACGAGGTTGTGCTCGGCGGCGAGCGCGCGCACCTCGTCGAGCGCCGGGCTGATGCCGAGGCGGAGCTCCGGGCTAGTCGTGGTGTCCGAGGCTGTCTGCATTTGATCTCGGTTCGGACACCACTCCCTCTGCGCCGCGACGGCCACTGAGCACCTCCGCCGCATCGGCGAGCGCAAGACCGCGGCCGCGCAGCAGGACGGCGAGGTGGTAGAGCACGTCGGCGGCCTCCTCTGCCACGCGTGCGCCGGTCTCCTCGCGCGCGGCGCGACTGACCTCCTCCGCTTCCTCGCGGACCTTGTTCTGGGCGAGCGGCGGGTCCGCCAGGAGCTGCGCCGTGTACGAGCCGGCCGGCGCGGACCGCGCCCGCTCGGCGATCGTACGCTCGAGCGCGGGCAGCGCCTCGTGCGGCGCCTGTGGCGCGAGCGCGCCGCGGTGAAAGCAGGTGCGCTCGCCGGTGTGGCATGCCGGCCCGGCCGACTCGACCAGCGCCAGCAGCGCGTCCCCGTCGCAGTCCGCTCGGATCGCCCTGACCGCCTGCGTGTTGCCCGAGGTCGCGCCCTTGCGCCACAGCTCCGCGCGCGAGCGGCTCCAGAGGTGCAGCTCCCCGGTGCGGCGCGTCGCGGCGAGCGCCTCGGCGTTCATGTACGCGAGCGTGAGCACCTCGCCCGAGCGCCAGTCCTGGATCACGCACGGCACGAGGCCCTGCTCGTCGTAAGCGATCTCCGAGTCATCCATGCGGACGGCGGATCGTAGTATCCGCCCGATGCGAGCCGCCGTACTGACCGCCCATGGCGCGGTCCCCGAGCCCGGCGAGTTCCGCGACCCCGAAGGCGACGACGTCGTCGAGGTCCTCGCCGCGGGCATGAACCCGGTCGACATCCGGATCGCGAGCGGCGCGTTCCCCCTCGAGCGCCACGAGCCGCCGTACGTGGCCGGCAAGGAGGGAGTCGGGCGGCGCCCGGACGGCAGCCTCGTCTACTTCGAGTACAGCCGCGAGCCGTTCGGCGCGTTCGCCGAGCGCAGCCAGCTCACGGAACGCGGCGGCTATCCGCTCCCGGACGGGCTCGACCCGGCCCTCGCGGTATGCCTGGGCGTCTCAGGGCTCGCCGCCTGGCTGTCGCTGGAGTGGCGGGCGGGGCTGCAGCCCGGCGAGACGGTGCTGGTGCTCGGCGCCAGCGGCGTCGTCGGGCAGATCGGGGTGCAGGCCGCGAAGCTGCTGGGCGCGGGGCGCGTGGTCGCGGCCGCTCGCGACCCCGAGGGCCTCGAGCGTGCCGGCCGGCTGGGCGCCGACGCCACCGTGAAGCTGGACGCGGAGCACGATCTGCCGGGCGCGCTGCGCGAGGCGGCCGGCGGAGCGGGCTACGACGTCGTGCTCGACCCGCTCTGGGGTGACCCGCTGCGAGCGGCGCTCGCGGCGGCGAAGCCGTTCGCCCGGGTCGTCAACATGGGCCAGTCCGCGGGCGCCGAGGCGAGCCTCTCCTCGTCGGCGATCCGCTCCACCCCAGTCGACCTGCTCGGCTACACGAACTACACCGCCGGCGAGGAGCGCAAGGCCGCCGCCTATCAGCGGATGGCGGGGCACGCGGCCACCGGCGAGATCGAGGTCGAGGTCGAGCGCATCGGCATCGACGACGTGCCGGAGGCCTGGCGGCGCCAGGGCAGCTCGCCGGGCCGCAAGCTGATCGTGGTTCCTTAGGATGCTACGGGCAGAGCCACGTGCTCGGCGAAGCGCGGGTGCGCCTGCTCGAGGTACCAGCCGAACGCGCGCCGGCAGGGGCGCTCGCGACCGAGCAGGGCCAGCAGGACGGTCAGCGCGCGCGGTGGCAGAGCCGGGATCAGGCGCTGCAGGCGCAGGGCGAGCGTGAACGCCGGCGCGTGCGCGTCGGAGAACGCGCCGTAGGCGGCGAGCGCCTCCGCGCGGGTGGCGCGCCCGTCGAGCACCCGGCGCAGCTCGCGCCCGCATGCGATCCCGAAGTAGAACGCCGTGCGGATCCCCTCGCCCGACAGCGGCAGGCAGTGGCCGGCGCTGTCGCCGGCGAAGAAGACGCCGTCCTCGGCGGCGGGGCGCAGCGCGTGCGGGAACCAGTTGCCCTGGTAGCGCACGGGAGCGACGCCGAGCCGGCCGGCAATCGCGCGGGTCGGCTCCTTGACGTGGTCGCGCGGCTCGTAGGAGCCGACGCCGACGCGCTGCTCGTCGCCGGCGGGCACCGACCAGGCGTAGCCGCGCCGGATCAGCGCGTGGTCGATCCAGACGTCGAGGTCGGTGTCGCCGCCGCGCGCTTCGGGGTGCACCTCCAGCCCGCGCGAGATCGGCGCGTCCGGCGGCTGCACGTTCTGACCGGATCCGAGCACGCGTCGCCAGCCGAGCGCGTCGACGATCAGCGGCGCGGTCAGGGTGCCGCGGTCCGTCTCGACCACGTCGCCTCGGCGGCGCTCGACCTTGGCCACCTCGAAGCGGGCGTCGCATTGGTCCCATAGCTCGTGGCAGAGCGTGCGGTAGTCGAACGAGGACCAGCTCCAGGGCAGCCGGAAGCGAGCGGAGCCATGCGGGGTGTGGAACGCCATGCAGGGCAGCTCCTGGCGGGTGGCGTCGCGCACGCCCATCGCATGCAGCCACGGCGTCGGGACCGCACACGCGGACGTCTGGCGCTCGCCGAGCTCGTAGCGGTCGATGACCAGCACGTCGGCGCCGGTGCCCGCGAGCTCGCGCGCCACCGCCAGCCCGGCGAAGCTCGCGCCGCAGACCAGCACGTCCGCGCGCGCCGCGTCGCCCGCGAGCGGCGTGCGCTCCAAACCGCGCAGCGTCGCCCGGCGTGTCACCGGCGCAGCGCTCCGAGCGCGGCCCCCGGGACCTGCCAGGCGCGCACCCCCGCGCGCCGTCCCAGCACGTCGAAGTCGATCCGCTCGACGCGGACCAGCACGCGCAGGTAGATGCCGACCGCGAAGCGCACGCCGCTGCGGACCGAGCCGGGCGCGGCCGCGATCGCGGGCTCGCTCGCCGCGAACAGCCCGCGCGCTCGGCGCACCTCGTGGGCGAGCAGCGCGCGCAGCTCCGGCGAGGCGTGCGGGCCGGTCAGGTGCTCCTCCCCCACCCCGAACCGTGCGCGGTCCTCGGCGGGCAGGTAGACGCGGTCCAGCCCGGCGTCTTCGCGCACGTCGCGGATGAAGTTCGCGAGCTGGAATGCGCGCCCCAGCTGCCCGAAGCCGGCGTGGTGGCGCTCGGGGACGCCGAGCAGTGCGGCCATGATGCGGCCGACGGAGCCGGCCGAGCCGTCCATGTAGGACTCGAGCTCAGGCCACGTCTCGATCCGCACCGGCGCGCAGTCGATCCGCATCGAGCGCATGTACGTGCGCAGCTCCTCGAGCGGCAGCCGGTGGCGGCGGCCGGCGTCCACCAGCGCGCCGACCACGGGGTTCGGCGAGCGGCCGGCGGCCAGTCCCCGCTGGAGCTCCCTCTCCCACGCGTCCAGCGCCGCGCGGCGCGCCTCCGCGCTGGCCGGCCGGCGCGGGCCGTCGACGATCTCGTCGGCGGTGCGCACGTAGCCGTAGAGCGCGTGCGTCGCGGGGCGGATCTCGGCGGGCAGCCGTCGCGTGGCCCAGTAATAGGTCGGGTCGTGGCGGCGGTGCATGCGCCGGCACGTGTCGTAAGAACGGTCGAGGCTCAGGTCCATCGGCTCACCCGTCATGCTGTCAGAAGCATGGAGAACCCCCTGCTAGACCGCACCCTGCTGTACGTCACGGGCAAGGGCGGTGTCGGCAAGACGACAGTCGCGGCCGCGCTCGGGCTGGCGGCGGCGGCGCGCGGGCGCCGCACGATCGTCTGCGAGGTGGCCGAGCAGGACCGCGTCTCGCGCGCCTTCGCACGCGAGGGGGTGCGGCGAGAGCAGGAGGTCGAGCTGGCCGAGAACCTCTGGGCGATCGGCATCGACCCGACCGCGGCGCTGCACGAGTGGCTCGGGCGCCAGCTCGGCGGCCCGGCGCTGCGGCTGATCACCGGCTCGTCCGCGTTCCAGCACTTCGTCGCGGCAGCTCCGGGCGCCAAGGAGCTGATCACGATCGCGAAGGTCTGGGAGCTCGCGCAGGTCGAGCGCTGGGACTCCGCGAACCGCACCTACGACCTCGTCATCGTCGACGCGCCCGCCTCCGGTCACGGCCTGGCGATGCTGACCTCGCCGAAGACGTTCGGCGAGATCGCCCGCGTGGGCCCGATCCGGCGCCAGGCCTTCAAGATCCGCGACATGCTCGCCGACCCGCGCCGCACCGGCTACGTCGCGGTCGCGCTGCCGGAGGAGATGCCCGTCAACGAGACGCTCGAGCTCGGCGTCCGGCTGCGCGAGGCGATCGGGCTGGGGCTCGACGCGATCGTCGTAAACGGCCTCTACCCGGCACGCTTCAGCGGCAAGGAGGCCGAGGAGCTGCGCACGGCGGCCGCGAACGGACTAGAGCCCGAGGCGCTCGCGGCCGTCCGCGCCGCGCTCTCCGAGCACGAGCGCGCCAGGATGCAGCGCTCGCACATCCGCCAGCTCAAGCGCGAGGCCGGCGCGCCTGTGCACACGCTCCCCTTCCTGTTCGACGCCGAGGTCGGGCTGACGGAGTACGGGAGGCTGGCGGCGAAGCTGGGGCGCGACCTGGGGTAGCGCAGCCGCTTCGGGGCACTCGTATGACGAAGACCCTGACATACATGAATTTCGTCGTACCAGGTGCGAACCGGCGCCGTCGCCTACGTGATCCCCAGCCGGTCGAGCAGCCCGTCATCCGCACGCCACGACCGCCGCACGCGGACGGACAGGTCGAGGTGCACCTGCGAGCCGAGCTCGCGCTCGAGCTCGCGCCGGGCCGCCGAGCCGATCGCCTTGATCATCTGCCCGCCGCTGCCGATCACGATGCCCTTCTGGGACTCCGTCTCCACCCACAGCAGCGCGCGCACCTCGATCAGGTCGCCCCGGTCCGATATCTCCTCGACGTGCACCTCGACCGAGTGCGGGATCTCCTGCCGGGTGCGGGCGAGCACCTGCTCGCGCACGAGCTCGGCCAGCATGATCGACTCGGGCTGGTCCGACACCTCCTCGGCCGGGAAGAAGAACGGCCCCGGGGGCAGCAGCGCCGCGATGTGATCGACGAGCTCGGCGACCCCGTGGCCGGTGCGCGCCGAGATCGGGAACACGTCGGCGTCGAGGTCGAAGTCGGCCGCCGCCTGGAGCGCCGCGACGGTTCGCGGGGTCGAGGTGCGGTCGACCTTGTTGACGGCGATCACGACCGGCGCCCCGGCGCCGCGCAGCGCCTCCGCGATCCAGACGTCGCCCGGCCCGCCGACGCCCTGGTCGCCGTTGAGCACGAAAAGCGCCGCGTCGGCCTCCGCGAGCTCCTGCTCGACGCGTCGCTGCATCCGCCGCGTCAGCTCGTCGCGCGGGCGCTGCACCCCGGGCAGGTCGGTCAGCACGATCTGCACGTCGCCACGGGTCGCTACGCCGCGGATCGCGCGCCGCGTCGTCTGCGGCTTGTCTGACACGATCGCGACCTTCCGACCCACCATCGCGTTGACGAGCGTCGACTTGCCGACGTTGGGCCGGCCCGCGAGCGCGACGAACCCGGAGCGGGTCCCGTCTACCCCAGCCACGTGACGACCTCCGCCTGCAGCGCGAGCATCTCGCCCTCGTCGGACTCGTGATCCATGCCGACGAGGTGCAGCACGCCGTGCACGACCGCCTCGGCAAGGTCCTCGGTGTGCTCGAGGCAGATCACGACGTCGCCCAGCTCGCGCTCGCCGGCTACCGGGTCCGCACCGTCTACCGGGAACGAGAGCACGTCGGTGGGACCCGGCTTCCCGCGGTGCTGCGCGTTGAGCGCGGCGATCTCACCTGGCGTCACGAACGTCACCGCGACGTGGCCGTCCTCCACCCCCGCGGTGGCGGCGGCCAGGATGCATGCGCGCCGGACCTGCTCGGCGGGCAGCGCAGCGCCGAGCACGTCGACCTGCAGCGGGCTCACGCCGGCCGGCGGCGGGTGTCCGCGCGGCGCAGCTCGGGCGTCTGGCGCGCCGTGTGCTCGTCGTAGGCGGCGACGATCCGCTGCACGAGCTTGTGGCGCACGACGTCCTCGCCACCGAAGCGGACAAACTCGACGCCGTCGACGCCGGCGAGGATGTCGCTCACGACCACCAGCCCCGACTTCTGCTCGCGCGGCAGGTCGATCTGCGTGACGTCGCCGGTCACGACCATCCGCGAGCCGAACCCGAGCCGCGTGAGGAACATCTTCATCTGCTCGGGCGAGGTGTTCTGCGCCTCGTCGAGGATCACGAACGAGTCATTCAAGGTCCGGCCGCGCATGAATGCGAGCGGCGCGACCTCGATCACGCCGCGCTCCAGGTGCGCCGAGACGCGCTCGGCGTCCATCATGTCGTGGAGCGCGTCGAACAGCGGGCGCAGGTACGGGTCGACCTTCGCCATCAGGTCGCCGGGCAGGAAGCCGAGCCGCTCGCCTGCCTCGACCGCCGGGCGGCAGAGGATGATCCGGTTGACCTCGCGGCGCGCGAGCGCGGCCGTCGCCATCGCCATCCCGAGGAACGTCTTGCCGGTGCCCGCCGGGCCGATCCCGAACGTGACCGTCGAGCGCTTGATCGCATCGACGTAGCGCTTCTGGTTGACCGACTTGGGCGCGACCTTGAGGTTGCGGTGGCGCCAGACCACGTCGTCGAGCACCTGGCTGGGCGACTCGGCCTGGTCGAGCACGCGCGCGACCGACTCGATCGTCGCGGGGCCGATCTCATGACCGCGCGCGACGAGCTCGGAAAGCTCGCGTACGACCGTCGCTGCGAGCTGCACC
>DASQMT010000039.1:0-4336 GCA_035645355.1 Solirubrobacteraceae bacterium
ACAGTCCCTCTTCAGGTCCCCGAACGTAAAGAGGGACTGTCCCCCTTTAGCTCCGGCGGCGAAGGCGGTGGACGGTCACATGCGGCGGGCCGTCGTGCGGCATCGTGTCGAGGTGCCAGTGCTCGGCGGCGGCAGTGAGGAAGCTCGCCGCCTGGGCGCGACCCGGGTCGGCGAGCCAGACCTCGCCGGTCGCGCTGACGAGCCGCGGCAGCAGCGCGAGCAGCGCCGCGACGTTGCGCGCCTCGTAGAGGACGTCGGAGGCGAGCACGAGCTGCCACGGCGTGCCGAGCGCCTCAGGCGACGCATCCCAGCGGAACACGCGCGCGGCCAGGCCTGCCCCGTTGCGCTCCGCGTTACGGGCGGTGATCGCGACGGACTCAGGTGACCAGTCCGTCGCCAGCACGCGAGCGCCCGCGAGCGCTGCCGCGATCGCCGGCAGCCCCAGCCCGCAGCCGAGCTCGATCGTGCGCCGTCCCGTCAGCGGCCGCCGCGCGATCACGCGCGCCAGCGCCAGCGCGCTCGGCCACAGCTCGGCCCAGTAGGGGATGAACTCCTCGTGCGCGAAATCCTCCTCGTCGAGGAGTGCTTCGCCGTCGCGCGGCGCGAGCAGCAGCACCTCACGATCGGGGAGTGCGATCACATGCTCAGCGAGGTGGCTGCTGGAGGTCTGCACTTTTTGGGAGGAGTGATTAGACGAAGCCGGATGATTTAACGGTAAAGTACGGAACATGACAGATTTTCTGGATGAGAAACGCAAGGAGATCCAAGCGCGCCTGAAGGAGCTCAGGCCGCTGGTCGACGAGTTCCGCCGCCTCGAGGCCGCCGAGCGTGCGCTGGCCGGAGTGGAGTCCAAGCCCGATTCCGCGGCGCCCTCCCGGCGCGCGCGCGCAGGCTCGTCGAACGGCCGTCGCGGTCGCCCCAAGGGCTCCGGCACACGCGCGCTGCAGGCCCTCGAGCTGGTGCGTGCCCGGCCGGGTATCACCATCCCCGAGCTCGCCGAGGCGATGAGCATCAAGCAGAACTACCTGTACCGCGTGATGCCGACGCTCGCCGAGGAAGGACAGGTCGTGAAGTCGGGCCGCGGCTGGCACACGCGCGACGCGAGCTAGGGCCGTACTCAGATCAGCCCGAGCCCCTGAACCGCCTCGCGCTCGCCGACGAGCTCCTCGACCGTCTTGTCGATCCTCACCTGTGAGAACTCCGGCACGTCGAGCCCCTGCACGATCTCGTACTCGCCGCCCGAGCAGCGGCAGGGGAACGAGGAGATGATCCCCTCGCGGACGCCGTAGGAGCCGTCGGAGGGCACGGCCATCGAGACCCAGTCGCCCGCCGCGGTCCCGTTCACCCAGTCGTGCACGTGGTCGATCGCGGCGTTGGCGGCCGAGGCGGCGGACGACGCCCCGCGCGCCTCGATGATCTCGGCGCCCCGCTTGCCGACGCGCGGGATGTACTCGTCCGCGACCCACGACTCGTCGCCGACCACGTCCCACGCGCGCTCACCTGACACCTTCGCGTTGAAGAGGTCCGGGTACATCGTCGGCGAGTGGTTGCCCCAGACGGCCATGTTGGTGATCTCGGTCACCGCCGCGCCGGTCTTGGCGGCGAGCTGCGCGACCGCGCGGTTGTGATCCAGGCGCGTCATCGCCGTGAAGCGCTCGCGCGGCACGCCGTCGGCATTGCTCTGGGCGATCAGGGCGTTCGTGTTTGCGGGGTTGCCAACCACGAGCACCCTGACGTCGTCCGCCGCGCCCGCGGCGATCGCCTCGCCCTGGGGCTTGAAGATCGCGCCGTTGGCCTCGAGCAGGTCGGCGCGCTCCATGCCCTTCGTGCGCGGGCGGGCGCCGACAAGCACCGCGATGTTGGCGCCGTCGAACGCCTGCAGCGCGTCGTCGTAGATGTCGATCCCGGCGAGCGCGGGGAAGGCACAGTCGAACAGCTCGAGCGCGGTGCCCTCGGCCGCCTTCACCGCCTGCGGGACCTCCAGCAGGGACAGGTGGACCGGTCGGTCGCCGCCGAGCAGCTGTCCGGACGCGATCCGGAACAGCAGCGCGTAGCCGATCTGCCCGGCGGCCCCGGTGACCGTCACCTTGACGGGCTGGCTCATGCGCTCATCTCCTCGATCACTGCATCGGCGAACTGCGAGGTGCCGACGGCCGACGGGTCGTCGCGGTTCGGCTTGAGGTCGTAGGTGACCTTCTCACCCCGCTTGATCACGGTTGCGATCGCCCCTTCGAGCCTGTCGGCGGCCGCGCGCTCACCGAGGTGGCGCAGCATCAGCACCCCCGACAGCATCAACGCCGTCGGGTTCACCTTGTTCTGGCCCTTGTACTTGGGCGCCGAGCCGTGCGTCGCCTCGAACATCGCCGCCGCGGTGCCGATGTTGCCCCCCGGCGCCAGCCCGAGCCCGCCGATCATGCCCGCGCACAGGTCGGAGACGATGTCGCCATAGAGGTTGGGCAGCACGATCACGTCGTACTCCTCCGGGCGCGAGACGAGCTGGTTGCAGAGGTTGTCGATGATCCGGTCCTCGAACTCGACGTCGCCGTAGTCCTGCGCAACCTCGCGCGCGACGTCGAGAAACAGCCCGTCGGAGTGCTTCATGATGTTGGCCTTGTGGGCGGCGGTGACCTTGCGGCGCCCGTTCTCGCGCGCGTAGTCGAACGCGGCGCGCACGATCCGCTCCGAGCCGAAGACGGAGATCGGCTTGATCGAGATCCCCGAGTGCTCGCGGATCTGCGAGCCGTCGAGCTCGCTCAAGAACTCGCGCAGGCGCTCGGCCTGCTCGGAGTCCTTCTCGAACTCGATCCCCGCGTAGAGGTCCTCGGTGTTCTCGCGCACGATCACGAGGTCGGTCTCGGGAAAGCGGGTGCGCACGCCCGCGTAGGCCTTGCAGGGGCGGACACAGGCGTAGAGGTCGAGCTCCTTGCGCAACAGCACGTTGACCGAGCGGAAGCCCGAGCCGACGGGCGTCGTCGTCGGCCCCTTGATGCCGACGCCGTTGCGCTTGATCGAGTCCAGCGTGCGGTCGGGGAACGGATTGCCCTCTTCGTTGTAGACATCCTCCCCGGCCGGGTGCTCGTCCCAGGTGAGCTCGACGCCGGTCGCCTCGAGCACGCGGCGGGTCGCCTCCGCCAGCTCGGGTCCGGTGCCGTCACCCGGGATGAAGGTGACTTGGTGCGCCATGTGGGCCTTTCATCGAATTCGGACGGGCGATGCTATGCGACCATGGGTATCCGATGACGGGCTCCCGCTCACTCCAGCTGGTGCGCGTGTTCGGGATCAGGGTGGGCGTGAACCCGTCCTGGTTCCTGATCCTCTTCGTCGTCATCTTCCTGCTCTGGGACTCGCTGTCGGAGACGCTCGACGCGAGCGAGACGACGGTCTACGTGGTCGCCGTCGTGGCGGCGGTCAGCTTCTTCGCGTCGATCCTCCTGCACGAGCTGGGGCACGCGCTCGCGGCGCGCCGCGAGGGGATCTCCGTCGACGGGATCGACCTGTTCCTGTTCGGCGGCGTGATGAAGATGAGCCGCGAGACCGACTCCCCCGGCGCGGAGTTCCGCGTCGCGATCGCCGGCCCGCTGGTCACGCTGGCGCTGATGGCGCTCGCGCTGGGAGCGGCGATCCTGATCGCCGGCGCTGACTCCTTCTGGGACGCGGCGAGCCTGTCGGCGTCGGCCGACGCCTCCCCGGCGGAGGTCGTGATCTCGCTGCTGGTGACGATGAACCTGATGTTGCTGGTGTTCAACCTCGTGCCGGCGTTCCCGCTCGACGGCGGCCGGATCGCGCGTGCTGCCGCCTGGCGGCTTACGGGCGACCGGCATCGCGCAACCCGCTTCGCGGCGCGCATCGGGGTCGGCTTCGGCTGGGGTCTGATCGGCGTCGGCCTGCTGCTGTTCGCGACCGGCGGCTCCGACGCGGCGATCAACGCGATCTGGCTGGCGGCGCTCGGCTGGCTGCTGGCCTCGGCCGCGCGCGCGACGCTGGCGCAGAGCGCGTTCACCGAGCAGCTGGCCGGCGTCACGGTGGCCGACGTGATGGACTCCGAGCCCGTCACGATCCCGGCCGCGCTTACGGCCACGCGCGCCTACGAGGACTACTTTCTCCGTTACCAGGGTTGGGAGTGGTTCGCTGTCGTCGAGGACGACGGGGGCTTCGTCGGGCTCGCGCACCGCCGTGCGGTTGAGCATGCGGCGCTCGAGGAGCACGGCACGGAGGCGATGCGCGACGTCGCGACCCCCGGGGCCGCCGACGCCCAGGTGGCGGCCGACGCGCCCTTGGAGGCGCTATTGGGGTCTGAGCCGCTGCGCCGTCTCGGCGCGCTGATGGCCGTCGACGA
>DASQMT010000040.1:0-2198 GCA_035645355.1 Solirubrobacteraceae bacterium
GGCCTGGGACTCGCGCACCGCGGAGTCGTAGCCGAATCCCGTGGCGATCATCGCCGGGCCCAGCTCGTGCCGGTCGCGCGAGCGCACTGGCGTCCCGTCGAGCGTCACGGGTCCGTCGCGCGTGGCCGCCCAGGTCTCACCGCGCATCGGGTCGAACACCACGCCGGCGAGCGCGCCGCCGGCGTCCTCGCAGGCGATGCTGACGCACCAGTGCGGGATGCCGAACAGGAAGTTGATCGTCCCGTCGAGCGGGTCCACCACCCAGCGCAGCCCGCTCGTGCCGGGCCGGTCGTCGCCCTCCTCCCCCATGATCGCGTCGTCGGGACGGGCCGCCTCGAGGCGGGAGCGGATCAGCCGCTCGGTGCTGAGGTCCGCCTCGGAGACGAGGTCCGTCGGGGTGCTCTTGGCCGTGATCTCGACCGCACGCCCGAACGCGTCGCGCAGGCCGGCCCCCGCCTCATGCGCGATCCCGGTCGCGAGCGCGAGCGGGTCGCCGGGGTCGGGCGTCGTCGGGTCGCGGGCGGTCACGGCGGCGGTTTATGCGGCGCGCTGTGCGAGGGCGACGAACTGGTCGAGCGCCGCCGGGTTGGCCAGCGAGTCGCGGCTTGCCGCCCGCTCGGGCGACTCGCCCATCAGGATCCGCTTGACGGGCACCTCGAGCAGCTTGCCCGAGAGCGTGCGGGGCACCTCGTCGATCGCCAGGATCTCGCTCGGCACGTGGCGCGGGGAGCAGTCCGCGCGCACGTGCCGGCGGATCTCGTCGACGAGCGCCGCGTCGAGCTCGGCGCCATCACGGAGCACGACGAACAGCGGCATCCAGTTCTCCTCGCCGTCGCGCGGCACGTCCACGACCAGCGCATCGTTCACCTGGGGCAGGGCGAGCACCGCGCTGTATATCTCGGCCGTTCCCATGCGCACTCCGCCGCGGTTGATCGTCGAGTCGGAGCGGCCGTAGATCACGGCGGTGCCTCGCTCGGTGATGCGGATCCAGTCGCCGTGGCGCCAGACCCCCGGATAGTGGTCGAAGTACGCCTCGCGCAGGCGGGCGCCATCGTCATCGTTCCAGAAGTAGAGCGGCATCGAGGGCATGGGCTGGGTGAGCACCAGCTCCCCGACCGCGCCGATCACCGGCTCGCCCCGCTCGTCGAACGCATGCAGATCGGCTCCGAGCGCGCGCGCCTGCAGCTCGCCCTGGTACACCGGCAGCACGGGGCAGCCGCCGACGAAGGCGGTGCAGACGTCCGTGCCGCCCGA
This sequence comes from Solirubrobacteraceae bacterium, assembly GCA_035645355.1. Classification (GTDB taxonomy): domain Bacteria; phylum Actinomycetota; class Thermoleophilia; order Solirubrobacterales; family Solirubrobacteraceae; genus DASQMT01. The sequence goes on from DASQMT010000040.1 coordinate 1,255, forward strand.
GGCGCTGAACAGCCACGTGTCGCGCCCGACGTGCTCGTAGACCCACTCGAAGCCCGCCGGCGCCAGCGGCGAGCCCGTCGAGCCGACCGCGCGCAGCGCCGCGAGGTCGCGCCCGGCCGTCGGTTCGATCTCTGCCTTCATGCAGGCGGCGATGTAGCTCGCGCTCGTGCCGAAGCACGTCATCTGCGACCCCTCCGCGAGGTCCCAGAGCCGGTTGAGGTCGGGCGTGCCGGGGCTGCCGTCGAAGAGCACGATCGCCGCTTCCGTCAGCAGCACGGAGACGAGGAAGTTCCACATCATCCAGCCGGTCGTCGTGAACCAGAAGACGCGGTCGCCCTCGTGCGCGTCCAGGTGCAGGTACATCATCTTCAGGTGCTCGAGCAGGATCCCGCCCTGGCCCTGGACGATCGCCTTGGGCAGGCCCGTCGTGCCGGACGAGTAGAGCACCCAGAGCGGGTGGTCGAACGGCACCGGCACGAACTCGAGCTCGGGCGCGCCGAGAAAGCCATTCTCCCAGCCGCCCCCGTCGAGGTGCCCGAGGCGCACGACCGGCGCGCCGATCTCGGCGGCGATCGCGTCGACGCTCTCGCGGCGGTCGAAGTCGCGACCCCCGTAGCGGTAGCCATCGACCGCAAGCAGCAGCTTCGGCTCGATCTGGCCGAAGCGGTCGATCACGCTGCGCGCGCCGAACTCGGGCGCAGCGGAGGACCAGACGGCGCCGAGCGACGCGGTCGCGAGGAACGCCGCGATCGTGTCCGGCACGTTCGGCATGTAGGCGGCGACGCGATCGCCGCAGCCGACGCCGCGAGCCTGGAGGCCGGTGCGGATGCGCCCCGTGCGCTCGCGCAGATCGCCCCAGGTCCACTGCTCCAGCGGTCGCAGCTCGGACTCGTGCAGGATCGCGACGCGGTCGTCCGGCTTGCCGCGGAACAGCCGCTCCGCGT
>DASQMT010000041.1:0-9113 GCA_035645355.1 Solirubrobacteraceae bacterium
CGAGGCCTTCGCGCAGACATCTCGCTCTTGAAGCCTTCCGCCTAGCCCGAATGCCACACATCGGGAGTCTCGACGCCGAGAAAGTGGACTGCACGAGATGTCGCTGCTAGCTCGCGCGGTCGGATTCCCAACCCTTGATACTCACGGCGTCGCGCTCGTCGGCGACTACTCGGACGACGACATCTGCTTGGCGGAGAAGACACACGTATCCTTTGCGGAGCGTACGCCCGGGACCTTGGCGGCTGACGTCCCCATGGTTCGCCAGCCCTCCCATTCCTACCGAACCTCTACCGCGCGCACCGATGATGCGCCGCGTGGACTACCTCTCCGTCGCGGCCGATCGCAGCGCCCTGGCCGCGATCCTCGACGCCCAGGGCCGCCATGGCGAGGCGATGGCCCCGTTGCACGAGGCGCTCGCGATGGTCGAGGCGGAGCTCGGACCAGACCACTATGAGCTGGCGGCGCTGCTGATCACGATCGCCGGCGTTGCCGCGCGCGCCGGCGAGTCGCGGCAGGCGGCGGATGCGTACTCGCGCGCGCTGAGGATCCAGCGGCGCGTCCTCGGCGCCGACCACGCTGACGTCCGGGAGACGCTGGGTCATCTCGACGCGCTGGGAAGACGGTGGTGATCATCGATGAACCGGAGTTAGGATCGCCCATCGGACCGGTTGCGAAAATCCGTGTCGGACTCCTGGGCCCCGTCGAGGCGCAGTTGGACGGCGACGCGATCGCCGTCGGGGGGCCGAAGGAGCGAGCGCTGCTGGCGATGCTGGCGCTGCAGCCGGGTTCCACGGTGTCGGCCGAGCAGCTGATTGACGGCCTATGGGGGGAGGAGCCGCCCGCGACCGCGAGCAAGCTGGTCCAGCAGTACGTCTCGCACTTGCGCAAGGCGATTGCGGCCGCCGGCCACGATGAGGTGATCGCCACGCACGGGCGCGGCTACGAGCTGCGGGTGTCGCGCGACCAGGTCGACGTTGGCCGCTTCGAGCGGCTGCTCGCGCAGGGCGCCTCGCGCGATGCGCTCGCGTTGTGGCGGGGGACCCCGCTCGCAGACGTCGCTGGCGAGCCGTTCGCCGCCGCCGAGGCGCGCCGGCTCGAGGAGATGCGGACGGCGGCTACCGAGCTGGCGATCGAGCAGGACCTGGACGCGGGCCGCCACCGCGAGGTGCTTCCCGAGCTCGAGGGCCTGCTGGCGAAGGAGCCGCTGCGCGAGCGCTTGCATGCGCTACGCATGCTCGCGCTGTACCGCGCCGGCCGGCAGGCTGAGGCGCTTGAGGCGTATCGGCAGGCGCGCGTCACCCTGGTCGAAGAGGTGGGCATCGAGCCCGGGCCTGAATTGCGCCGGCTGCAGGAGCAGATCCTGCGTCAGGAGCCCGGGCTGCTGGCGCGCGAGCGGCTGGATGAAGCCGCCGCGCGCGCGGCGTCCGAGCGGGCCGGGTGGCGCCAGGCGCAAGACGACCTGGCCGCAAGGGTGGTCGAGCTCCAGGCGCTGCGTGAGCGCGAGGCGCTGGCGACGGCGCCGTCCTCCCCCGCCGGGTGCCCTTTCAAGGGCCTCGCGTCGTTCGACGTCGACGATGCGGACGTCTTCTTCGGCCGCGAGCGGCTCGTCGCCGAGCTCGTGGCGCGCGTGCCGGGCTCGCGGCTGATGGCGATCGTCGGGCCGTCGGGCAGCGGGAAGTCGTCGGCTCTGGGCGCCGGGCTGCTCGCCTCGCTGGCGTCGGGGGTGCTGCCCGGGAGCGACGCGTGGCCCTTGGTCGTCTTCCGTCCCGGCCTTCACCCTGCTCGTGCGCTCGAAGGTGCGCTGGAGGATTTGCCGAGCGAAGGCTCGTGCGTGCTCGCCGTTGACCAGTTCGAGGAGCTCTTCACCGTCTGCGCGGAGGAGCGTGAGCGCACGGCGGCGGTCGACGGGCTGCTGCGCTGCGCACGCGACCCGGAACGCGCGACCCTGGTGCTGGTCGCGATCCGCGCGGACTTCTACGGGCATTGCGCCGCCTACCCGGAGCTCTCGCGCGCGCTCGACGCCAATCACGTACTCGTCGGGCCGATGCACGCCGAGGAGCTGCGTCGCGCGATCGAGCTGCCCGCGCGACGTGCCGGCCGAACGGCCGATCCGCCGCTGGTCGACGCGCTCGTGGCGGACGTCGAGGGCGAAGCTGGCAGCCTGCCGTGGCTCTCCACGACGCTGCTGGAGCTGTGGGAGGGCGAAGGGTTGACGCTCGACGCCTATAACCGCAGCGGCGGGGTCCGCGGGGCGGTCGCGCGCATGGCCGAGGGTGTGCACGAGCGCCTCGACGCGGACGGGCAGGCGGCGGCCCGGCGCGTGATGCTGCGGCTCGCCGGCGACGGCGACGTGCGCGCCCGCGTTCCGATCGGCGAGCTCGAGGAGGTCGTCGAGGTGCTCGCGGCCGAGCGGCTCGTGACGCTCGGGGAGGACGAGGCCGAGATCGCCCACGAGGCGCTGTTGCGCGACTGGCCCCGTCTACGCGAGTGGCTCGAGGAGGACGCCGAGGGCCAGCGGCTGCACCGCCACCTCACGCACGCCGCGCGCGTCTGGCTCCAAGGCGGCCGGGATCCCGCCGAGCTGTATCGCGGCTCCCGGCTGGTTGCCGCGATCGAACGGGCCGACGACGCTGCGCTGAACTCCACCGAGCGGGAGTTCCTGGCCGCCAGCCGAGCGGCGGCCGAGCAGGAGACCGAGCGCGAGCGCCGCACGAACCGGCGGCTGCGCGCGCTGCTGGCCGGCGTGGGGGCGTTCCTGGTGGTGGCGGTCGTGGCGGGCGTGGTGGCGGTGTCCCAGCGCGGAGAGGCCCGGGACGCCGCGCTCGCGGCCGACGCCCAGCGCCTCGGCGCGGAGGCGCTCACCGAGGAACGGCTCGACTCCGCGATGCTGCTCGCGCGCGCGGGCGTGGAGCTCGACGCGTCGCCGGCCACCCGCAGCAGTCTGCTCTCCGTCCTCGTGCGCCGGCCGGCCGCGCTCGGCGAGCTGCGCGGCGACGGCTGGCCGCTCTACTCGGTGGCGGCGAGCCGGGACGGTGCGCTGCTGGCGATCGGCGACGAGCGCGGCGGCGTGATCTTCTACGACGTCCGCACGCGGCGGCGCCTGCCGGGAGCGTACAGAGCGCCCGAAGGGCTGATCCAGCACCTCGCCTTCTCGCCTGACGGGACGCTGGTGGCGGTGGTCACGCACGGCGAGGAAGGCACCACCCGCGTCGACTTGGTCGATCCCCGCACCGGCGGGCGCACGCGACGGGTCGAGCTGCCACGCTTCCCGGCCGAGGCGTTCTACGTGCTGGCGCCGGTCGAGTTCGGCCCGGGGGGACGCCACCTCGTGGCGCAAACGAGCTCCGTCGACTTCGCGGAGGGCCCGCCGTCGGTTCTGCATCGGATCGAGGTCGCGACGGGCAAAGTGGTGCGTTCCCGGCGGGTCGGCGGCCACGGCGCCTGGAGGCTCTCCGCGACGCGTGACAGGTCGCGGTTCTTCCTCACCGTTCCCCGCGACGACCGCACCTACGAGATCGACCCCGCGACGCTCGCGGTCCGCCGCAGCTGGCCCGCCGGGGCCCATGCCGGCACCGTCTCCGCCGACGGCCGCGTGTTCGCGCTCGGAGGCGACGACGGCAGCGTCCGGCTGCTCGACCTGCGGACCGGCGACGTTCGCGCCTTCGAGGACGGCCACGACAGTGGAGCCGATATGCAGCTGGCGTTCACTCCAGACGGCCGGACGCTGATCACCTCCAACGCGAAGGGTGAGGTGCTCGCGTGGGACGTGGCCCGCGGCGCGATTCGCGAACGGCTCAACGCGCACAGCGAGACCGTGTACGGGCTCGCCGTCGCGGCAGACTCCCGCACGCTATTCACCGCCGGGGTGGACGCCAAGCTGGTGATCTGGGACCTCGCCGGCGACCGCCGGCTGGACCGTCGCTTCCCGGCCGGCCCGCCGATGACCTTCGACGACGGGTCGCCCAAAGGGCTCGCGCGCAGCCCCGACGGCCGTACAGTCGCAATCACCCAAGACAGTGGCCGCGTCGACCTCGTCAACACGCGAACGCTCGAGCTGCGGCGCAGCGCGAAGGTGCTCGACGGAGCGGCGCTGGCGGCCGACTTCTCCCCCGACGGACGCTTGCTCGCCGTGAGCGGCGAAGGGAACCGCGTGCTGCTGATGGACGCCGGTCGGCTCAACTCCGTGCGCGAGCTGCGCGGACTGCCGGCGGACGGGCATTCACAGGGCCTGGCCTTCTCGCCGGACGGGCGGCACATCGCGGCGGCGGCCTTCCTCGCCCCAGCAGGAGGCGAAGTGCGGCTGTGGGACGTGCGGACTGGAGAGCAGGTCGGGGAGCCAATGCGGCTGGCGTCGGTCGACCTCGCTTTCAGCCCCGACGGACAGCACCTCGCGGCGGCAGTTCTCGAGGGCGATTCGGAGGTCCGCTCAGTGCCGGATGGACGCCTCGTCGCCCGCTTGCGCACCGGTGACGACGGGCGCTCTGTGGCGTTCAGCCCCGACGGGCAAACGTTCGCGCTCGGCCTTTACGGAGGGAGGGTGCGGATGTTCTCCACACGTGACTGGAAGCCGGTCGGGCGCACGATCGAAGGCCACCGCGACCGAGTCACCGCGCTCGAGTACTCTCGCGACGGGCAGCGCCTGCTCACCGGCGCCGCCGACGGCACCGTGCGCCTGTGGACCTCCCAGCAGCGCCAGCCGATCGGCTCCGCGCTGACCCTGGCGCCCGAATCCTACGTCTCCGCCACCTTCGCGCCAGACGGCTCGGAGGTCTTCGCCGTACCCGACCGCGGCCCCGCCGCCCGCTGGAACATGCGCCCTGAGGCCTGGGCACGCCACGCATGCGCCGTCGCCGGCCGCCCGCTCACAGAGCGCGAGTGGCGCGACGCGCTGCCCCAGCGTCCATTCCAACCCGTCTGCTGAAGCCCCACTGCTCCCACCGCCCGGCGCGACGGTACCGGGCGGGACGAGCGGCCTCCACCTGACGGTCGTCACGAGGACCTCATCGATGGATTGCATGGTGGCCGTGCCGTGGACCCCTTGAGTCCGGCGGACGCCCGGCGCGCAACGCTGCGGCAGGAGCGCGACGCTGAAGTACCGCTTCTCGTGCGCCGCAGCAGCGTCGGCCGCGCCGCTCGACGCTTGTGCATTCGCTGCTCGCGGTCGCCGCGATCGGTCACGTCGTCGCTATCGCATTTGCCTCATGCGACGGCGGCGGCACGCGAGCTCCCTCCGATCGGAAACTCGCGCGCGCACGTCGTGCCACGGACCGGATGCAAGGGGTCCGGCCGAGTGGAGCTTGCGCTCGGCCTTCTCTACGGGCAAGGGAAGCGCTCGTGTGCGAACGGGGCTACGACGTTGCTCCCGAACGGACTGCTTGCCCGCGCTTCTTCGCTGATTCCCTGACCAAACCCGGGCTGGGCTGACGCCACGTTGCTCGCGAACAGCCCGTGTGGCGGAAGCCGCCGGCCACAGCCTCGAACACGCCGTGCGCGGCGATAAGCTGCAGCGCCCGCTCGAGCGCGTCGGCGTCGGCGCCGCAGCGTTCGGCCAGGTCGGCGGCCGGCACCGGCTGGGCGTCAACGTGGTCGGCAACACCGAGCTCGGCGGCGATGTGCAGGCAGCGCGACGCCACGACCGCGTTGGCCAGGGTCCAGACGACTGCATGCGGCGGCTGCTGGGTGTGGGTGGTGGTGGTCATGGTGGCGATGCTGCCGCCTACTGCGCCGCCGTCGCGACGGGGGCGACCCTGGACCGCACCCCGAGGGTTGCAATCAACTGGGACCTTGCCACGACGCCTGACCTCGCCGCATGGCCAGGTCCGCTCCGGTCAGGGGGCGGATGAGCCAGTACCGCCGCGGCCGCGGCGCTGAGGCTCGCCGCAGCGACGATCTCGACGTCGGACGGAAGCACCGGCGATACCCGCCCGCCGTGGTCGGAAAGGCAGCTTCGGTCGAGCAAGGGGACGGTCTCGCCCGAGTATGTGCCCCCCAAAGATGAGCGCTGCCGGATGCGGCTGGATTAGCCCAGCGCATCGAGCGGATCGCGCCCGGTCAGCGTCGAAGCCTGATTGCATTGAGGTCGCGCTCGCGTACCTCATCGATCCGCTCGAGCAGCGCGTCGACGTCGTCGTGCTCTGCGTGCAGGTAGCGGCCGGCGAGCGCGTCATAGCCGCCGGTCGCGAGCTTGCGGACCAGCTCGGGAGCGAGTTCGGGCGGCGTCCAGGGCGCATCGTCGGGAACTCCGCCGGCGGTCAGCTCCGTGCGCACCAAGCCGGGGCTGAAGAAGAAGACGGGGATGCGCCCCGCAAGCTCGTTGGCCAGCATCTCGCCGTAGCGACACGCGGCAGCCTTGCTGGGCGCATACGCGGTGCTCTTTCCGCCGGGCAGGTAGGCCGATCCGCTGCCGGTGATCACGATCCGCCCGCGGCCGCGCTCGAGCATGCCCGGAATCGCGGCCCGGCAGCACAGGTGAACGCCGAGCACGTTGACCTCATATACCTGCCACCACTCGTCCAGATCGATCGCCCACGACGGCCGCGGCGCATGACCTTCGCTGACACCCGCGTTGGCGACCAACAGGTCGACCTCGCCGGCCTCGGCAACCATGCGCTCGACCGAGGCACGATCAGAGACGTCGACCTGCATCCCCTCGCCACCGATCTCCGTCGCGATCGCCTGCACCTGTGCGCCGCTGCGCGCACATACGACGACCTCCCAGCCGGCGTGCGCCAGCACCCGCGCGATATCGGCTCCGATCCCGCGGCCGCCGCCGGTTACAAGCGCTCGCATCGCACGCCACCCTAGCTCCCTCCATAACCGCCGCCTTGCCTGACCTGCGGCCGCTTCCCGAGCCAGACCCACAACGTGATGCCGCCGTGAGGTGAAGCTGCGCGCGGCGCGCCTCTGCGTGGCTGCCGAGGCCGAACGCGTAGCGCGAGACCAGATCATGACCATCGGCGCAGCCATACCCGACCAGCCGGGTGAGCTGTTGGCGTCCCGTCGCGAGATCTCCTCGACCGAGCGCTTGACGATCCGCGGCGTCACGCCCCTGCGGCCGGCGATCTCCTTGCGCGCGAAGCCGTGGCTGTGCAGCACTGCGATGTGGCGCTCGCGCTCAGGGAGGCGCTCGGGAATCGCGACACTCCGTTCGTCGATCTCGGCCTACTCCTCGACCCGGATCAGGACCTCGTCCGCGGGACCAAGCGAGGGCGCGTCGGCTGGAGGCTCGTCGACGAGCACCTCTCGCTTGAGCCGGTCGCGCATGTCGCGCGAAGTGGTGGTCGTGGTGTTGCGCAGCCACACGTAGACTTCGCCGATCGACTGCCCGTAGCACCCTCGGCTGGGCTTCAGGCACGCCTCCTGGAAGGCCTCCTCGACCTGCTCCTGTGTGGCGTCGCGGTTAGCTTGCGCGTCCTCGCATTGTGGCGGCGACGCTCGCGGTCGAAAGTGCGGCGCGTTGCGCGGTGCGCCGGCGCTCTTTCGAGCCGGGCCCGACCAGGAGCAAGTTCTCGGCTGCCAGTGGCTCGCGGGCGGCGGGTAGCGCGGGGCGTGCTTGTCTTCTAGCGGCGCACTGTTCGGAACGAGGCCAGGAGCCGGTGGCCGTACGGCGGCACGCTTTTGGCTTGCTCGCGTATGCGGAAAGCCGCCGCCGGGACTCGCCGACTTCCCTGCGGGGCGGGCGGCTCGGCGATAGGCTTCGGACCGTTCCGCCTGTATCGGATCAAGGAGGCGCCCAGCGATGGTGAACCCAATCCCGGAGGGATACCCGCGAGTCACGCCGTATTTGATTGTCGACGGCGCCAGCGCCGCGATCGATTTCTACAAGTCGGTGCTTGGCGCGACCGAGCGGATGCGTATGGGCGGCCCCGAAGGCAAGGTCGGACACGCCGAGCTTGAGATCGGTGACTCGGTCGTCATGCTCGCAGACGAACACCCCGAAGTGGACGCTCGCGGCCCGAAATCTGTCGGAGGCACGCCGGTAACGCTGCACGTCTACGTCGAAGAGGCGGATCGTGTCTTTGAGCGCGCGATCGAGGCAGGCGCCAGAGCTCTGCGCCCTGTGGAGGACCAGTTCTACGGTGACCGCCTTGGGAGCTTTGAAGATCCCTTCGGACATCACTGGAACGTCGCCACCCACGTCGAGGACGTGGCGCCGGAGGAGATGTCGAAGCGCGTCGCGGAGGCGGAGGCAGCAGCGGGCGGCTGACTTCCCAGGTGGGCTCAAAGCTCGCGTGGCGACGACGAACGTCGGCACGACATGCGAGTTGGGGACGCGAATTGACCACTCGCCCGCCGTCGCGGACCGGCGACGGCACGCGGCTCGTCGTCACCGAGCACGGCCCGGTCTTTGACGACCTCGAGTATCCGGCGGAGCGCGAGCACGGGACCGGCCTGCTGCTCGACGGGCTCGCCGCCTCCCTCAAAGAGCAGGTCGCCGCGTGAGCCTCGCACGCCACCAGCACCCCTGCGTCGCATGGTAGATCGCGGGCCACTACTTGCGAATCGTCAACGCCTTGGGAGGAGTCACGATGCCGGACACCACCTGCCACATGTCGATCTCGCTCGACGGTTTCGTCGCCGGGCCCGAGCAGAGTCGCGAGCACCCGCTTGGGAAGCGCGGAAGAGAGCTCCACGGCTGGCACCTCGGCGACGAGCGCGCCAACGAGGCCGACGAGACCGCTGTCGGCTGGCTCATGCGCCCGCGCGGCGCCTACGTCATGGGCCGCAACATGTTCGGGCCGATCCGCGGTGAGTGGGAGGCGGACTGGCGTGGCTGGTGGGGGCCCGAGCCGCCGTACCACGCACCGGTGTTCGTGCTCACCCATCACGCCCGCGAGCCGATCGAGATGGAGGGCGGGACGACCTTCCACTTCGTCACCGACGGCTTCGACGCCGCCTACGCACAGGCGCTTGCGACGGCCGGCGACGACGGCGTGGACATCGCGGGCGGCGCCTCCACCGTTCGGCAGGCGCTCGTCGCCGGGGTTGTCGACGAGCTCACGCTTGACATCGCCCCCGTCCTGCTCGGGTTCGGCGAGCGGATCTTCGACGGCGTCGGAGCCTTTGAATTGGAGCCTGTCGAGGCGCTGCATTCGCCGCTGGCCACGCACATC
>DASQMT010000042.1:0-1733 GCA_035645355.1 Solirubrobacteraceae bacterium
GGCGAGGCGATCGAGGTGCTGGATCGCATGCGCGCGGCGACGCCGCGCGAGCAGACCGCCTCCGCCGGCGTCGCGCGCTGGGACGGTGAGGAGCCGTCCGAGCTGCTGCAGGCCCGCTGCGACGACGCGCTGACGGCGGCCAAGCAGGCCGGCCGCGACGTGACGATCGCCGCCGACTGACACCCGCGGTGACTAGATTGCGGCGACCATGGAGACGGTCGGCGCCGACGCCGTCGTACCGCCGCGCGCTTCCCGGTTGCGAGCGTGGCGGGCAGGCCTGCGCCCGCGGATCCATCTCGCGGCCGGCGTCCGCCTCGGCCGGGGCGTCGAGCTGCGCGCCGCGCGCGGCGCCCGGCTCGTGCTGGGCGACGGCGTCGCGGTCGGCGACGGCGCCCGGATCGAGGCAGCCGGCGGCGAGCTGCGCGTCGGCGCGGGCTCGATCCTCGGCGAGCGCTGCGTGCTCTCGGGCTCCGTGACCGTCGGCAGCGAGTGCGTCGTCGGTGCCTGGGCGCTGGTCGAGGGCGCGGCGGTGCTGGAGGACCGCGCGCGGCTGGCCGCCCACGCGGTCGCGCACTCGGGCGCCCGCGTCGGGCGCGGCGCGGTGATCGGCTCCTACGCGGTCGTCGACGATGCCGTCGCCGCCGGGGCGCTGCTGCACGGCTAGGATCGCGCGCGATGGACCCTCCGTCCGGCACCACGCTCGCCGACGTCACGCTGGACGAGCTGCAGCTCGCCGCCCGCAACCACGCGCTGCCGCTGGAGGCGCTGCGCTACCCGCTCACGCCGGTCGGGCTGCATTATCTCCTGACGCACTACGACATCCCGGCTGTCGACCCGGAGGCGTGGCGGCTGGAGATCGGCGGCTGCGTCGAGCGGCCACTGTCGCTCTCGCTGTCGCAGCTGCGCGAGCGCGATGCCGTGACGCTGCCGGTGACGCTCGAGTGCGCCGGCAACGGCCGCGCGCGCATGGTGCCCCGCCCGCTCAGCCAGCCCTGGCTCACGGAGGCTGTCGGCACGGCGGAGTGGACCGGCGTCGCGCTGGCGCCGCTGCTCGCCGAGGCCGGCCTGCGCGACGACGCTGTCGAACTGATCTTCAGCGGCCTCGATCGCGGCGTCGAAGGAGGCGTGGAGCAGACCTACGAGCGCAGCCTCCCGCGCGCCGAGGCGCTCGGACCGGACGCGCTGCTGGCCTACGCCGTCAACGGCCTGCCGCTGCCACCCCAGCACGGCGCGCCGCTGCGGCTCGTGATCGCCGGCTGGTACGGCATGGCGCACGTCAAGTGGCTGGCCGCGATCACCGCCGTGACCGAGCCGTTCGAGGGCTACCAGAACAAGGTCGGCTACCGGCTCTACGACGGAGTCGACCCCGACGGGACGCCGGTCACGCGGATCATGCCGCGCTCGCTGACGATCCCGCCGGGGATCCCCGACTTCTTCACGCGCGAGCGCTATCTGGACGCCGGGCCGTGCCTGCTCGAGGGCCGCGCGTGGTCGGGCTGGGGTCCGATCGAGCGCGTCGAGGTGAGCGTCGACGGTGGCGCCGGGTGGCAGGACGCCGAGCTGGGCGAGCAGCTCGGCGTGCGCGCCTGGCGCGGCTGGTCCTACGCCTGGGAGGATCCGCCTCCGGGGAGCCACGAGATCTGCTCGCGCGCGACCGACGCCGCCGGCAACGTCCAGCCCGTCGAGCCGCCCTGGAACCTCAAGGGCTTCGCCAACAACGCGGTCGAGCGGCT
>DASQMT010000043.1:0-3851 GCA_035645355.1 Solirubrobacteraceae bacterium
CCAGTCGCCGTCTTCGAGGATCGCCTGCTGCTTGCGCACCAGCGCCCTGCGCACGCCCGGATCGGCGCTGACCTCGGAGGCGGCATCGGAGACGGCCGGCGCCCGGATCGCCTCGGTCACGTCACGACCGTCGAGCAGCACGCGCTCGCCGAGCTCGATCCGGAGCGCCTCGGCGACGGCGGCGGCGTCGCCGTCGCGCTCACGCACGGCGAGCGCGACGCAGCGGTACATCGCGCCCGTGTCGAGATAGGTGAAGCCCAGCCGTTCGGCGATCGCCCGGGCGACGGTGGACTTGCCGGCCCCGGCGGGGCCGTCGATTGCGATCACCATTGGGTGAGTGAGGCTAGAAGGCCCGCTCGCGGGTCAGCGCGGCCAGGTCGGCGCCGAAGCCGGGATAGGACACCGCGGCCGCCTCCATTCCCACGACCTCGACGCCGTCGCGGCTCGCAAGGCCCGCGACCGCCCCGAGCAGCGCCAGCCGGTGGTCGCCGTGCGCCTCGAGCCGGCCGCCGCGGAGGCCGCCGCTGCCGCGCACGGCGAAGCCGTCGGCGGTCGCCTCGATCTCGGCGCCCAGGCCGCGCAGCCCGTCGACGACGGTGGCGATCCGATCCGACTCCTTCAGGCGCAGCTCCTGCGCGCCCTCGACCAGCGTCTCGCCCTCGGCGAAGCAGCCGAGCAGCGCCACGAGCGGCAGCTCGTCGATCGCCAGCGGGACCTCGGCCGCCGTCACGCGCGTTCCGGCGAGCGCTACGTGAGCGAGCTCGAGCTCGCAGACCGGCTCGCCGTCGGCCGCCGCGGAGTCGCGGTGCTCGAGCTCGCCGGACAATGCGACGCCCATCCGCTCGAGAATCCGGAAGAAGCCGACGCGCGTCCAGTTCACCGCCATCCCCGTGATCCTCAGCCGAGAGCCCGGGACGAGCACGGCGGCGGTCGCGAGAAACGCCGCGGAGGAGGGATCGCCGGGGATCGCGATCGCGTCCAGGCGCAGCTCGTCGAGGCCGCGGACGGTGACACGCGCGCCCGCGCGTACGAGTCCGGCGCCCGCGCGCGCCAGCAGCCGTTCGGTGTGGTCGCGGCTGGGCTCGGGCTCGATCACCGTCGTCTCCCCGTCCGCCAGCAGCCCGGCGAGCAGCAGGCAGCTCTTGACCTGCGCCGAGGCGACTGGCAGCGCGTACTCGATCCCGCGCAGCGGCCGGGCGCTGATCTCGAGCGGCGTGAAGCGGTCCTCGCGCGCGCGCAGCTCGGCACCCATCGCCCGCAACGGCCGCGCCACCCGGTCGACCGGGCGCCGGCGGATGCTGGCGTCGCCGTCGAGCGACCAGCTGCCGCCCGCGGGTTGCCCGGCCAGCCAGCCCGGCAGCAGCCGCAGCAGCGTGCCCGCGTTGCCCACGTCGATCGTCGCGCCGGGCCGCGCGCCGCGCAGCCCCGGACCGCGGATCAGCAGCCCGTCCGGCTGGCGGTCGACCCGCGCGCCGAGCGCCGCCACCGCCGCCAGGCTCGAGTTCGTGTCCTCGGCGTCGAGGAAGTTCGTCACGCGCAGCGGCTCCGAGCTCATGGCGCCGAGCAGCGCGGCGCGGTGCGAGAGCGACTTGTCGGCCGGCGGCACGAACGTCCCGCGCAGCGCGGCGCCGGGGCTGAAGCGCCGGTTCACGCGCGCGCCACCGGCAGCCCGAGGGCGGCCACGAGCGCCTCGGCCTCGGCAGCGCGCTCGGCCCCGGCGATCCAGAGCACGATGAAGCCGGAGCTGCGGTCGGGCGCCGGGTGCAGAGCCATGTCTGAGATGTTCACTCCGCCGCGGCCGAGCGCGAGCGCGACCTCCGCCACGATGCCCGGGCGGTTGGGCACCGCGACGCGCAGCTCGCACACCTCGCCCCCGGCGAGGTCGGCCTCGAGCAGTCGCCGGCGGTCGGTCCGCGCGCTGTCGTTCCAGGCCGCGATCGCGTCGCCGTCGCCGGCCGCCAGCGCCGCGCGCACGCCGCCGAGCCGGTCGATCGCGTCGTCGATCGCGGCGATCAGGGAGTCGGCGTTGCTGAGGTAGATGTCGCGCCAGATCGTGGTGTTCGAGCCCGCCACGCGCGTCACGTCGCGAAAGCTCGGACCTGTCGCGGGCAGCTTCTCGTCCGAGAGCGCGCTCGCGGCCTGGGCGACCAGCACGTTGGCGAGCACGTGCGGGAGATGCGAGACGGTGGCGAGCAGCCGGTCGTGGGTCTCCGCGTCGATCGCCGCGGGCCGGGCGCCGAGCGCGGAGAGCATCCGGTGCAGCCGCTCGTAGAGCGTTCCGCGGGTCGCCGGAGTCGGGGTCAGGTACCAGGTGGCGCCGTCGAAGAGCTCGGCGCGGGCGTGGCGGACGCCGGCGGCGGCCGCGCCCGCGAGCGGGTGCCCGCCGATGAAGCGCTCGTCGTCGATCCCGTCGACGATCGTGCGCTTGGTCGAGCCGACGTCGGTCACCACGCAGTCCTCGGGGGCGACCGCCAGCACGGCGGAGATCGCCGCCGGCAGCGCGCCCACCGGAGCGGCCACGAAGGCCGCCTCGGCCCCGTCGAGAGCCGCGCGCAGGTCGGGAGCGGCACGGTCGACCGCGCCGCGCTCGAGCGCCGCCTGCAGGGGCTCGGGGGCCGTGTCGAAGCCGGCCACCTCGGCGCCGAGCCGCTCGCGTGCGGCCAGCCCGATCGAGCCGCCGACCAGGCCGACGCCGACGATCGCGACGTTCACGCGCGCCGGCTCGCCGCGACGGGTCTCACGTGGGCGAGTTGGAGAGCACCTTGCCGGCCACCGCCGCGGCGCGCTCGACCTTCTCCGCGTAGGCCGCGAAGCCGTCCGCCTTGAGCTGCTGCGGGCCGTCGCAGATCGCCTCGTCGGGGTTCGGGTGCACCTCGACGATCACGCCGTCGGCGCCGGCCGCCGCGGCCGCGAGCGAGAGCGGCTCGACCAGCGCGCGGCGCCCGGCCGCGTGACTGGGGTCGACGATCACGGGCAGGTGCGAGAGCTCCTTGAGCACCGGGATCGCGGTCAGGTCGAGCGTGAAGCGGTACGCCGTCTCGAACGTGCGGATCCCGCGCTCGCACAGCAGCACGTCGGGATTGCCCTCCTTGAGCACGTACTCGGCGGCCATCAGCAGCTCCTCGAGCGTCGCCGACAGGCCGCGCTTGAGCAGCACCGGCTTGCCGGAGCGGCCGATCTCGGCCAGCAGCGCGTAGTTCTGCATGTTGCGCGCGCCGACCTGGATCACGTCGGCGACCTCGAGCACCGGCTCGATGTCGCGCGCGTCCATCAGCTCGGTCACGATCGGCAGCCCGGTCTGCGCCTTGGCCTCGGCGAGCAGCCGCAGCCCCTCCTGCCCGAGGCCCTGGAACGAGTACGGCGACGAGCGCGGCTTGTAGGCGCCGCCCCGGAACAGGCTCGCTCCGCCCGCCGCGACCATGTGTGCCGCGGTCAGGGTCTGGTCGCGCGACTCGACGGTGCACGGGCCTGCGATCAGCGAGAAGTGCTCGCCGCCGATCAGGCGGCCGTCGACCTCGATCACGGTGCGCTCGCCGGGCTTGAGTTGTGCCGAGGAGAGCTTGAACGGCTTCAGGATCGGCACGACCTGCTCGACCCCGTCGTGGCCCTCGAGGCCGAGCCGGGCGACGTGCTCGCGATCGCCGATCGCGCCGATCACGGTCACCTCCTCGCCGCGCGAGGGATGCGCTCGAGCCCCGCAGGACTCGATCCTGTCGATGACGGCCTGCACCTGCTCCTCGGTGGCCGTCGGCTTCATCACGATCATCATGGTTGTCTGCCTGTTTCTCCTGGAAGGGGGTCCGCGTGCTGCCTGGCTGGCCTTGGCGCTCGGCCCGAAGGGCCCGTTGGTC
>DASQMT010000044.1:0-4752 GCA_035645355.1 Solirubrobacteraceae bacterium
CGCGTCGCGCCGGCGCCTTGCTGCGCCGCGGCGCGATCGTGCTGGCGGCTGCCGGCGCCGCGGGCGGCGCGTATCTCGCCCTGGAGCGGATCGGCGTCGACCGGGTCGCGCACGCGCTCGTCACGTCGAGCCCGACCTGGGTGCTGGTCGGCCTGGCGCTGATGTGCGCCTCGATGATCTTCCGCGCCGTCTCCTGGCACGCGATCCTCAAGGCCGCGCTGCCCGAGGCCGGCCCGCGCTTCACCGACGCGTGGCAGGGCACTGCCGTGGGCGTGCTGATGTCCGCGACGCTGCCGGCGCGGCTGGGGGAGCCGTCGCGCGCGCTGATCGTCGCACGCCGGCTCGGGCGCCCGCGCGAGGCGCTGCCGGTCGTGATCGGCACGCTCGTGTCGCAGACGCTGCTCAACGTCGTCGCCCTGATGATCCTGGGCGGGGTGATGTTCTCGACCATCGGCCTCTTCGCCGGCCGTCAGCAGGCGCTGGTCTGGTACGCGCTCGCGCCGCTCGCGGTGCTCGCGCTCGTGCTGGCCGCGCCCGCGCTCGCGCGCTCGGGACTGCCACGGCGCTCCGCGCGCGTGGGGCGCTGGATGCGCGAGGCACGCGCATCGGCGGCGCGCGTCCGCCACGGGCTCGTCGTATTCCGCCGCCTGCGCATGGGGACGGCGGCGGTGACGATGCAGTTCGCCGCCTGGGCCCTGCAGCTCGTCAGCTGCTACACGCTGATGGTCGCACTCGGACTCGACCATCAGGGCGCCGACCTGGGCGCGGCGGCGGCGGTGCTGTTCGCCGTCAACGTCAGCGCGGTGCTTCCCGTCACGCCGTCGAACGTCGGCGTCTTCCAAGCGGCGTGCATGGCCGTCCTGATCGGCGCCTACGGGATCGGCGCGGCCGACGCGCTCGGCTACGGGATCATCCTGCAGGCCGTCGAGGTCGCGACGGCGGTCGCGCTGGGCGCGCCGGCGCTGGTCAAGGAGGGCCTCTCCTGGCGCGAGGTCAGGTTGCGCGCAATGCACACGGCTCCGGTTGAGCTGTCCGCGCTCCCGCGCGGCGGTCGCGAGGCCGAGGCGGCGCGCGGGTAGGCGTTCGCCTGCGGCGTTCGCGCTCGCCGGTGGTCACCCCGCCAGCGCTGCGCAGACCCGCTCGATCTCGACCTGCGACGCAGCGATCAGCCGCTCCGCCTCCGACTGCAGCGCGGCGAGGTTCCCCGGGCTCGCGTCGTCGAGATCGTCGGACGCCACATCCAGCTCGGTCTGCAGGCGGACGAAGCGGTCGCCCATCAACGTGCCGGCCTCGAACTCGATCGTGTCCGCGACGCCGTCGAAGACCACGTCGAGCGCCGGGCGTGCCCACTCGAGCTGGCCCCACGAGCGCGTACGCTCGAACGTGTAGGCGCGCGTCTGCTCGCCCGTACCGAGCGAGAGCATCAGCTCGAGCTCGTCCGTGCGTCCGGATGCGGCAACGTCCGCGTATGCGCACATCGACGGGTTGACGGCGTAGACGCCGCCGTCGATCAGCGGGTAGGTCCGCAGGCCGGCGACGTCCGTCACCTCGGCCGGCTCGAAGTAACTCGGCGCCGCAGCGGTCGCGCGCCCCACTTGCAGGAGCGGGAAATCGTAGGCCGGATCGCGGCGGGCGCGGGCGGAGCGGAAGAAGAACGCGAAACGGCCGCTGATGTCGTATGCGGTGACGAACAGGTCGCAGACGGCGTCCGACAGCCGCGCCTCGCCGAGATAGCGGGCAAGCGCGCCGTTGAGCCCCTCGTCCTCGTAGCGCTCGTCGACCCAGCCGTCCACGGAGAAGATCCGCTTGAGCAGGCTGCGGTGGAAGATCCGCGGCCCCTCCTCGACGTAGATCCCCGCCAGCTCGCGTGCCGAGTACAGCGGACGGCCGTCGGCGCCGGGGCGGGTCAGCGCGCAGGCCAGGATCCCGCCCGTCGACGTGCCGGCCACGAGGTCGACCAGCTCCGCGATCCGGCGTCCGGTGCGCTGCTCGATCTCGGCCAGCACCAGCGCGGGGATCAGGCCACGGATGCCGCCGCCGTCGATGCACAGGACCTTCACGCGGAGGGGAGGTTCGGCATCGCCGAACGCTAGCGCCGGGCGGTGACGGTTAGGCGAACGAGGCCGCGATGCCGCCGCGCGGCTCGACGCTGCGCCGGACGGCACGGCGGAAGCGGCGCAGGCGGGTCATGATCCGCTCACCTGGGCGAGCTCGCCGGTGGTCCCGTCGCCGGCGCGGCGGTTGCCGGCATAGGCGAACGGATGGTGGAAGACGTCGAGCGCGCGTTCGTCCGCGCCGACCTCGAGCGTGAACGCCTCGCCCGTCCTGGCGTCGTCGACGGCGACCAGCACGCGGTCGTCCCGGGGACGCCAGAGCAGCCGCACGTCGATGCCGTCGTTGACGCGGCGATCGAGCTCGCGCAGTGCGGTTGTGGAGTTCTCGGGCATGCGGACAATGTCGCACCCGCGCGGTCGTGCCGACAGCGCGCCAGCCTGCGTACGGCGGGCGTGCTGGCCGCAATCACGGGGTGTGGCAGCCCGTATGCTGCGCGCCATGAACGAGCATCGCGCCAGGGTGGTCGGGCCGCGCGATGGCAAGCAGGGCGCGCTCGGCGCCATCGGCGTCCGGCTGGTGATCGAGGGCGCCGACAGCGGCGGGGGCTTCGCGCTCGTCGAGCACCCGATGCCGCCGCGCTCGCTGGCCGCGCCGCTGCACCGGCACACGCACGAGGACGAGTACAGCTACGTGCTCGAGGGCCGGCTCGGCGCGCTGCTGGGCGACGAGGTGGTGTACGGCGAGCCTGGCGACCTGGTGTTCAAGCCACGCGGGCAGTGGCACACGTTCTGGAACGCGGGCGACACCCCGGCGCGCATCCTGGAGCTCATCTCGCCGGCCGGCTTCGAGCAGTACTTCGCGGAGCTGGTCGACCTCTTCGCCGGGCCGCCGCCGGATCCGAACGCCCGCGCCGAGGTGGCGCGCCGGTACGGGCTCGAGGTCGATGCCGCCAGCATGCCCGGGCTGATCGAGCGCTTCGGGCTCGACCCGCCGCCCGCGCCACCGCCCTCAGGCTGAAGCGGCCGGCTCCGGCTCGAGCTCGAGCGACACGTCGTCGAGCTCCGCGAACAGCGACGGGTCACGCGGCGAGCCCTTGATGACGTCGTCGGCCCGGCCCTTGTGTCCGTCGGGCAGCAGCCGGCCGCTGGTCGTGCCGAAGTAGATCGCCTCGGGATGATGGGTGACGATCGCGAGCGTCGACTGCTCCGGCTCGACGGCGTAGCCACCCGAGAGGCGCAGGCCGATCATGTTCGTGGCGTCGAGCAGGCGGTAGACCTTCTCGTGCTCGGACTGGTCCGGCACCGCCGGATAGCCCCACGAGTAGCGGCGCCCTTGCGTCGCCGGGATGCCGAGGTCCTGGCGGATACGCCAGTGCAGCCACTCCGCCATGCCCTCGGCGGTCTGCACGCCCATGCCGTGCGTGAAGAGCTGCTCGGCGAACTCGCCCTCCGCCTCCAGGCGCGCCATCAGCTCGGTCACCTCGTCGCCGGCGGTGACCGCCTGCAGCGCGACGACGTCGAGCTCACCGGACTCCTTCGGTCGGTAGAAGTCGGCCAGGCAGATGCGGTCGCCGTTGGGCTGGCGCGGTGCGACGAGCCGCTCGAGCACGGTCTCGCGATCGGAGGGATCGAGCACGACGATCTCGTTGCCCTCGGAGTAGCAGGGAAAGTAGCCCAGCAGCGCGCGCGGGCGCAGGTAGTCCTGCTCGGCCCACATGCGCTCCAGCCGCGGGCGAAAGTCGTCGGCGATCAGCCGCTTCCAGGCCTCGCCCTTGACGCCGCGGCCGCCCCAGTGCAGCTTGAAGAGCACGTGCGTGTCGAGGTGGGGGTAGACCTCGTCGAGGTCGACCGGGATCTCCCGAACGCCCCAGAACGGCGGCTCGGGAACCGGGTTGTCCGTCGAAACCGGTGAGCGCACGGACGCGTCGGTGAAGTCGTGGACGACCTCCGTCTCACCCTCCTCGCGCAGCTTGCGGGCCTCCTCGCGCACCTGCGCGACCAGCCGCTCGCGCGCCTCGCCGTCCACGAGCTGGTCCATCACGGCCAGGCCCTCGAAGGCGTCCTTGCAGTAGAACACGCCCGGCGCGTAAATCGCGTCGGACTCCTTGCCGTCGGGGTAGTTGGCGCGCAGGCCGAACTTGCGGTTGATCGCCGCGCCGCCCACCAGCAGCGGGAACTCGAGCCCGTGGGAGTGCAGCTCGGAGACGCAGAGCGGCATCTGCTTGGAGGTCGAGACGAGCAGCGCGCTGAGGCCGATGGCGGTCGCCTCGTGCTCGCGCGCGGCGTCGAGCACGCGCCCGATCGGCACCTGCTTGCCGAGGTCGACGACGGTGTAGCCGTTGTTGGTGAGGATCGTGTTGACGAGCGACTTGCCGATGTCGTGTACGTCGCCGAACACGGTCGCGAGCACGACGGTGCCCTTCGTGTAGCCCTCGAGCTTGTCGAGGTACTGCTCGAGCTGGGCGACGGCGCGCTTCATGACCTCGGCGCTCTGCAGCACGAACGGCAGGATCAGCTCGCCCGCGCCGAACTTGTCGCCGACCTCCTTCATCGCCGGCAGCAGCACGTCGTTGAGCGTCGGCACGGCGCCGAGCTTCTCGACGGCGGCGTCGATCTGCGCCTCGACCCCGTCGCGCTTGCGCCGCAGGATGTGCCAGTGCAGCGCCTCCTCGGGCTCCATCCCGGCGGTCGGGTCGGC
>DASQMT010000045.1:0-5319 GCA_035645355.1 Solirubrobacteraceae bacterium
CCGACCGATGTGCTGGGCCGACGAGGCCGAGGCGGGACGCTGCGCGCGGGCGGCGCTGGCGCTCGCCACGGTCGCGGTCGGCAACCGCGACGAGGTCGCGGTCGCCGTCGGCACGCGCGACCCGGACGCCGCCGCCGAAGCGCTGCTCGAGCTCGGCGTGCAGCTCGCGATCGTCAAGCGCGGGCCCGAGGGTGTGCTCGCGCGCACCCGCGAGGAGCGGATCGAGGTCGCGCCGCTGCCCGTCGACGTCGTCTGCGGGCTCGGCGCCGGCGACGCGTTCGGAGGCGCGTTGGCGCACGGGCTGCTCGAGGGCTGGCCGCTCAGGCAAACGCTCCGGCTGGCCAATGCCGCCGGCGCGCATGTCGCCGCGCGGCTCGCATGCGCGGACGCGATGCCGACGTTGCAAGACCTCGAGGGGGTGTTGGCATGATCCGGCTCACCGTCGCTCAGGCGCTGGTCCGCTTCCTCGCCGCGCAGCACATCGAGCGCGACGGCCGGCGGGAGCGCTTCTTCGCCGGCTGCCTCGGCATCTTCGGGCACGGCAACGTCGCCGGCCTCGGCCAGGCACTCCAGCAGCATCACGACCTGCTGCCCTACGTGCCGGCGCGCAACGAGCAGGCGATGGTCCACCGCGCCGCCGGCTACGCGCGCCAGCGCAACCGCCTCGGCGCCTACGCATGCACGTCGTCGGTCGGCCCGGGCGCGACCAACATGGTCACCGGCGCGGCACTCGCCACGATCAACCGGCTGCCCGTGCTCCTGCTGCCCGGCGACACCTTTGCGACGCGCGCCCCGCACCCGGTGCTGCAGCAGCTCGAGCAGCCCCAGGACGCGACGGTCTCCGTCAACGACTGCTTCCGCCCGGTCTGCCGCTATTTCGACCGCATCAACCGGCCCGAGCAGCTGATCGACGCGGCGCTCGCCGCGCTGCGCGTCCTGACCGACCCGGCCGAGACCGGCGCCGTGTGCCTCGCGCTGCCAGAGGACGTGCAGACGGAGGTCCTCGAGGTGCCGGACGCGTTCCTCGAGGAGCGCACCTGGACGGTCTATCGCCGCCCGCCCGCCCAGGACGCGCTGGCACGGGCCGCCGCACTGGTCCGCGCTGCCCGCCGCCCGCTCGTCGTCGCCGGCGGCGGCGTCGTCTACGCCGAGGCGACCGGCGCGCTGCGCGCGTTCGCCGAGGCCACCGGGATCCCGATCGCGGAGACGCAGGCCGGCCGCGGCGCGCTGCCCTCGGCGCACCCCGCCGCGCTGGGCGCGATCGGGGCGACCGGCACGCCGGCTGCCAACCGGCTCGCGCGCGAGGCCGACCTGGTGATCGGCATCGGCACGCGCTGGAGCGACTTCACGACCGCGTCCCAATCGGCCTTCCAGGACCCGCACGTGCGGTTCGTGAACGTGAACGTCGCGTCGTTCGACGCCGCCAAGCAGGCCGGGCTCGCGCTCGAGGCCGACGCGCGCCTGGCGCTCGACGAACTGCGAGTCGCGCTCGCGGGTCACCGCGCCGACGCCGGGTGGGAGCAGCGCGCCGCCGCCGAGGCGAGCGCGTGGGACCAGGAGGTCGCGCGCCTGTACTCCGCCGGCCACGGGCCGCTGCCGAGCCAGGCGGAGGTGATCGGCGCCGTCAACGCGGCCGCCGGCGAGCCCGACGTCGTCGTATGCGCGGCGGGCTCCATGCCGGGCGACCTCCACAAGCTCTGGCGGGCGACCGATCCCGACGGCAAGGGCTACCACGTCGAGTACGGCTACTCGTGCATGGGCTACGAGATTCCCGGCGCGATCGGCGTCAAGCAGGCCGCGCCCGACCGCGAGGTCTTCGCGATGGTCGGTGACGGCTCCTACCTGATGCTGCCGGGAGAGCTCGCGACGGCGGTCGCCGAGCGCATCAAGATCGTGGTCGTGCTCGTGCAGAACCACGGCTACGCCTCGATCGGCGCGCTCTCGCGCTCGGTCGGCGGCGCGGGCTACGGCACGCACTACCGGATCGCCGGCAACGGCGACCTGCCGCTCGACGCGCCGGCGGGAAACGGCCCGGCCGGCGACCACGATCCGGTGCCGGTCGACCTCGCGGCCAACGCCGAGAGCCTCGGGGCGCGCGTGCTGCGCGCGCACACGGCCGACGAGCTGCGCACCGCGCTGCGAGAGGCGCGGGAGCACGTGGGCGGCCCCGTCGTCGTGCACGTCGAGACCGACCGCTACGCCGGGGTGCCGAGCTATGACAGCTGGTGGGACGTGCCCGTCGCGCAGGTCAGCGAGGATCCGGCTGTGCAGGAGGCGCGGGCGCAATACGACGCCGACCGCGCGCGCCAGCGTCGCTACCTGGAGACGCCGTGACGGAGCTGCTCGTCCCGCCCGGCTCGAGCGTCACACCCGAGTCGGCCGGCTGGAGCTACGTCGGCTTCGAGCCGCTCGAGATCACCGCGGGCGACCCCGTCCAACGGGACACCGGCCCGCGCGAGTGCTGCGTCGTCGTGATCGCGGGCCGCGTCGACCTGTCCTCGGAGCACGGCGATTGGCGCGGTCTCGGCGGCCGCGCCACGCCGTTCGGCGGCGCGCCCGACGCTGCCTACCTCCCCCCGGGCACGCGCTTCACGCTCAGCGGCGCGGGCGAGCTGGGGCTCTGCTTCGCGCCGGCGGAGCGTGGCGCCGAGCCGCGCGTGCTGCCCGCCGCGAGCGTCCTCCCAGAGACGCGCGGACACGGCGCGCACGAGCGCACGGTCAACCCGATCCTGATGGGGGACGAGCAGGCCGAGGCGCTGCTCGTGTGCGAGGTTCACACGCCGGCCGGGCACTGGTCGAGCTACCCGCCGCACAAGCACGACCGCGACGCGCTGCCGGACGAGTCGCTGCTCGAGGAGACCTATTACTTCCGCGTCCACCCAGAGCAGGGGTTCGGCCTGCAGCGCGTCTACACCGCGGACCGCAGCCTGGACGAGACGCTCACGGTGCGCGATCGCGACACGGTGGTGGTGCCGCGCGGCTACCACACCGTCTCCGCGCCGCCCCGCTATACGCTCTACTACCTCAACGTGATGGCCGGACCGGCGCGCGAGTGGGCGGTTGCGAACGACCCGGACCACGAATGGACACTCGAGCCGTGAGGCTCAAGCCACGCGCATAGCCGCAGCCAGCTGGCCGCCCAGCGCGTGGTCGCCACCCGCGTGGCGCACGGTCAGCGGGCCGCCGAAGGGCTGGCGGTCGGCGACCGTGAGCGTCACGCCGGGGACGATCCCGCGCTCGGACAGGTAGCGCAGCATTGCCGGGTCGGCGTCCGAGACGCGCAGGAAGCAGACCGTCTCGCCGATCTCGATCTCCTCGAGCGAACGCGTCTCGCGCTCGGTCAGATCCAGCTCACGGCTCGGGATCGGGTCGCCGTGGGGGTCGAACTCCGGGTCGCCGAGCTTCGCCGCGATGCGCTCCGCGAGCTCGTCGGAGAGCACGTGCTCGAGCAGTTCGGCCTCCCCGTGCACGCGGTCCCACGGGACGTCGAGCAGCTCGACCAGCAGCAGCTCGAGCAGCCGGTGCCTGCGCAGAGTGCGCATCGCCACCCGGCGCCCCTCGGCCGTCAGCGTCACGCCCCGGTAGCGCTCGTGCTCGGCGAGTCCCAGCTCGTCGAGCCGACGGAG
This sequence comes from Solirubrobacteraceae bacterium, assembly GCA_035645355.1. Lineage (GTDB taxonomy): Bacteria > Actinomycetota > Thermoleophilia > Solirubrobacterales > Solirubrobacteraceae > DASQMT01. The sequence continues at coordinate 3,627 of DASQMT010000045.1, forward strand.
CATCCCCGAGACCGAGCCGGGAGTGACACCGAGCCGATCGGCCAGCGCATTGGTGGGCACGGGGCCTTCCAGGCGGGTCTCGAGCGCGTAAACGGCCTTCAGGTAGTCCTCGATCGCACTCGAGGCCGGAAGCGGCGTGTCCACATCCTCAGGTTAGTGCGAACACGGATTTGGGCGCACCTAAACCGTCCTACCATGTGCATCCGCCGTGACCCAAGTCGCCGAAGACCTGCCACCGCCGCTGTCCTCCCTGGAGGTGGTCCGGGCACGTGGACCGGTGCGTGGCCGCCTGGCGCTGCTCGGTCCGGCCTTCGTCGCCGCGGTCGCCTATATCGATCCCGGCAACTTCGCGACGAACATCGCGGGCGGCGCGAAGTACGGCTTCCTGCTCGTCTGGGTGATCGTCCTCGCGAACCTGATGGCGATGCTGGTGCAGTACCTCTCGGCGAAGGTCGGCATCGCGACCGGCATGAACCTGCCCGAGCTGTGTCGCGCGCATCTGCCCCGGCCCGCGACGTGGGGGCTCTGGGCGCAGGCCGAGATCATCGCCATCGCTACCGACCTGGCGGAGTTCGTCGGGGCGGCGATCGCGCTGAAGTTGTTGTTCGGCGTGCCGCCGTTCGCCGCCGGGCTGATCACCGCCGCGGTCGCGTTCGGCATCCTGGCTCTGCAGCAGCGCGGCTACCGCCGCTTCGAGCTCGCGATCGCCGGCTTCCTCGGGATCGTCTGCCTCGGCTTCCTCTACGACCTCTCGCAGGTGTCGGTCGACACCGGCGCGCTGCTCGGCGGTTTCGTACCCGGCTTCGACGGCACCGACAGCGTCATGCTCGCGGTCGGGATCGTCGGCGCGACCGTGATGCCGCACGTCGTATACCTCCACGGCGCGCTGGTGCAGGGGCGGATCCTGCCACGCGACGACGCCGAGCGGCGTTCGCTGCTGCGCTTCCAGCGCGCCGACGTGGTGATCGCGATGGGGCTCGCCGGCGTCATCAACCTCACCATGCTCGTCGTCGCCGCCTCGCTGTTCCACGAGAGCGGCTTGACCGACATCGAGAGCATCGAGGGCGCGCATGCGGGCTTCGAGCGGCTGCTCGGCGGCGGGGCGGCGCTGGCGTTCGCCGTCGCGCTGCTCGCGTCGGGGCTGTCGAGCTCGAGCGTGGGCACGTACGCCGGGCAGGTCGTGATGCAGGGTTTCATCGACCGTCGCATCCCGTTGTTCGCCCGCCGCTCGATCACGATGGCGCCGGCGCTGGTGGTGCTTGCGCTGGGCGTCGACGCGACCGACACGCTCGTGATCTCCCAGGTCGTGCTCTCGTTCGGGATCCCGTTCGCGCTCGTGCCGATGATCCTCCTGACGCGGCGTGCGGATGTGATGGGCCCGTTCGTGAACCGTCGCGGCACTTCGATCGTCGCGTCGATCGTGGCGGCACTGATCATCTCGCTGAACGCATTCCTGCTCCAGCAGACGTTCTTCGGCTAGGCGGAAGTGCGGCTAGCCGTAGGGCACTGACTAGGGACATCCCCGATGGTCAGGAGCCGCCCGGACGCGGATACTCGCCGTGTGGTCTCTCCCGAGCACACGGCCTCCGCCGACTTCGCCCTCCCCAGCCTGGACCTGCGGCTGATCGCGCGCCGCGCCGCGCTCCCGCTAGCGCTCGCCGCGATCGCCCTCGCGGTCGTGCTGCTTGCCGGC
>DASQMT010000046.1:0-4904 GCA_035645355.1 Solirubrobacteraceae bacterium
CGGCGAGGGCGACCTCCTGCCAGGACTGCTCGCCGACTCGCAGGCGCTCGAAAGCTTCGAGGAGGGCGCCCTGTTTGGGGCGGACTGGCTGCGCTCGCTGGGCATGATCCCGAACGAGTACCTCTTCTACTTCTACTTCGCGGCCGAGACCGTGGCGGCGATCGCTGCCGGCGACCGCCCGCGAGGCGCGTACCTGCTCGAGCAGCAGGCCGGCTTCTACTCGGGCAACGGGGGCGCCGCGCTGCCGGCATGGCGAGCCGCGCGCAGCGAGCGCGAGCAGAGCTACATGGCGGAGGCCCGCGGCGCGGCCGGGATCACGACGGAGCACGCGCAGGATCCCGCCGGGGGCTACGAGGGCGAGGCGCTCGCGGTCGTCGAGGCGATCAGCCGTGGCCGTGGCTCGGTGCTGATCTGCAACACCGCCAACCGCTCGGCGCTGCCGTTCCTCGACGAGCGCGCCGTCGTGGAGGTGCCCGCCGTCGTCGGGGCCGCGGGACCGCAGCCGATCGCCGTCGGCGCGGTGCCGGAGCACGCCCGCGCGCTCGTGCAGACCGTCAAGGCGGTCGAGCGAGCGACGATCGAGGCCGCGCTCACCGGCTCGTCCACGCTCGCGGTCAAGGCGCTGGCGCTGCATCCCCTCGTGCCCTCCGTGAACGCCGCGCGCGAGCTGTTCGGCGCCTACCAGGCCCAGCTCCCGGAGCTGCAGGAGCGCTTCGCGTGACCGACGTCGCCGTGCTGCTGACCCCGTTCCTGGACCTCACGTTCGCCGGGCTCGACGAGCTGCCGCCGCTCGGCGGCGAGCGCTTCGCGACCGACCTGATCCGCTCGCCCGGCGGTGGCGCGATAACGGCCACCGGAGCGGCGCGGCTCGGCCTCGACACGGTGCTCGCGGTCCCGCTCGGCGAGGACCCGAGCGGCCTGTTCCTGGCCAAGGCGCTGCGCGCGGACGGCGTGCGCCTGGTCGCTCCGCATGACGGCCTGACCGCCACGACGGTCGTGATGCCGGCGCACTGCGACCGCGCGCTGGTGACGTATGACCCGGGCGCGCGCGTGCGCCGCTCCGACGTGGAGGAGCTCGCTCCGCGCGCCGTCGTCTGCGGCGTCGACCAGCTCGACGGGCTTCCGGCCGGAACAGTCGCCTACGTCTCGGTCGGAGACCAGGAGGCGCACGAATATGCGCGCCGGCTGCCCGCGACGATCGCGGGCCACACACTCGTGGTCAACGAGCCCGAGGCGCTGCTGCTCGCCGGCGCCGCCGACGCCGAGCAGGCGGCGTTCGCGCTGGCCGAGAAGACGGCGGCTGTCGTCGTGACCGTCGGCCCGCGCGGCGCGATCGGGGTCGCGGACGGCGAGCTGCATGTCGCCGCCGGCGTCGACGCCGGCGCGGCGGTCGACACGACAGGCGCCGGCGACCTCTTCATGGCGGCCTACGTCTGGGCCGGCCTGCGCGGCATGCAGACAGCGGACCGGCTGCGCTGGGCCGTGCTGTACGCCTCACTTTCTGTCACCGTTCCGACGGCGACCGCCGGCGCGATCACGGAATCCCAGCTGATCGACGAGGCGGCCCGGCGCGGGCTGCGCGCCGGCCCAACCCCATCCCCAGCAAAGGAGCGCTGAGCCAAGTGTCAATCATGCGACGTCCGGCGTTGGCCGTATTCGGGCTGATCGCGGCGCTGCTCGCCGGCTGCGGGGCGTCGCCGGGCGGCGACGGCGAGGACACGGGCGCCAAGGCGGAGAAGGCGCGCGAGAGCTCGAAGAAGATCGACGTCGCGAAGGCCGGCGACATCACGCTGACCGTCTGGGATCAGGAGGTGCGCGGCGGCCAGCGCAAGCAGATCGAGCGGCTCAACGCGGCCTTCCAGGAGCGCTACCCGAACGTCACGATCAAGCGCGTCGCGAAGTCCTTCGAGGACCTCAACACGACGCTCAAGCTCGCCGTGTCGGGCGACAAGGCGCCCGACGTCGTGCAGGCCAACCAGGGCCGCCAGATCATGGGCCAGCTCGTCAAGGGCGGGCTGCTGCGCCCGCTGGACGCCTACGCGGACGCCTACGGCTGGGCCGATCGCTACGCGAAGGTGCTGCTCGACCTCAACCGCTTCTCCGACGACGGCGCGGAGTTCGGCTCGGGCGGGCTCTACGGGCTCTCGCAGATGGGCGAGATCGTGGGCGTCTTCTACAACCGTGACCAGGTGCCGGAGCCACCGGCGACGTTCGCGGAGCTCGAGCGCCAGCTCGCGGAGGCCAAGGCGGCCGGCGACGTCCCGATCGCCTTCGGCAACCTCGACCGCTGGCCCGGCATCCACGAGTTCGAGACCGTCCAGGCGCAGTACGCCGACCCCGACGCCGTGCGCGACTTCGTCTTCGCGCGTGAGGGAGCGACCTTCGCCTCGCCGGAGAACGAGCAGGCTGCCACCACGATCCAGCGCTGGGCGGAGAAGGGCTACTTCACCCCCGACTTCAACGGCACTGGCTACGACCCCGCCTGGCAGCAGTTCACGCGCGGCAAGGGCAGGTTCCTGATCGCCGGCACCTGGCTCGTCGCCGACCTCGCGGACGCGATGGGCGACAAGGTCGGCTTCATGCTGATGCCGCCGCGGCAGCCGGGTGGCCCGGAGATCGCGCTCGGCGGCGAGAGCCTGCCGTTCGCGATCACGTCGAAGTCGAAGCATCCGGACGTCGCCGCCGCCTACATCGACTTCCTGACGAACGCGGACGCCGGCCGGGTGCTGGCCGACACAGGCAACCTGCCGGCGATGCAGACCGATGCCGAGGCGACGACGGCGCTGGCGCGTGACGTCCAGGAGGCGTGGCTGACGCTGACCGAGCAGGAGGGGATGATCCCCTACCTCGACTACGCGACGCCGACGTTCTACGACGAGGTCAGCGCCGCGATCCAGCGCCTGCTGGCCGGCAGAACCGAGCCGGAGCAGTTCACGAAGGACGTGCAGGAGGGCTACGCGAAGTTCGCCGAGCGGAGGTAGCCGCGTGGCGGCGCGGGCAGCCTCGCCGGGCGAGCCGCGGCGCGTCGCGTACCTCTACCTGCTGCCCGGGCTGGCGGTGTTCGCGGCGTTCGTGCTCTTGCCGCTGCTGCACACGGCCTGGATCGCGCTGTTCGAGTGGGACGGCGTGACGGCGGGCGAGTGGGCGGGACTCGACAACTTCACCGCGCTCGTGACCGAGCCGGAGCTGCGCACCGCGTTCTGGCACGCGCTCGTGCTGCTGCTCTTCTACTCGCTCCTGCCCGTCGCCATCGGGCTGCTGCTCGCCGCGGCGATGGCACGCACGCGCGTGCGCGGGCTGACGGCGTTCCGCACCGTGCTGTTCCTGCCGCAGGTGATCGCGCTGGTCGTCGTCGCCGTGATGTGGCGGATGATCTACGCGCCCGAGGGCGGGCTGATCAACGAGGCGCTGCGCGCGGTCGGGCTCGGCGGCCTGGCGCAGAACTGGCTCGGCGACTTCAACCTCGCGCTGCCCGCGGTCGGGCTGATCGCGACCTGGGTGATGTACGGGCTCGCGATGGTGCTCTTCACGGCCGGCGTGCAGAAGATCCCGCCCTCGCTCTACGACGCCGCGCGCGTGGACGGCGCCGGGCCGGTGCGCGAGTTCTTCGCCGTCACCCTGCCGGGGCTGCGCGGGGAGATCGCGGTCGCCCTGACGCTGACCACGATCGCGGCGCTGCGCAACTTCGACCTCGTCTACATCACGACCGGCGGCGGGCCGGGCGACGCCACGACCGTGCCCGCCTTCGAGGTCTACGACCGCGCGTTCCAGTCCGGCCAGGTCGGCGGCGCGGCGGCGATCGGGATCTGCCTCGCGGCCGTGATCTTCGCGCTCTCGTTCGCGATCAACCGCTTCGCCGACCGGGGTCTGCGGTGATCGCGCGGCGCGAGCAGCACCTGACCTACCTGCTGCTCGGGGTCTTCGGGCTGATCGCGCTCGCGCCGATCGTCGGGATCGTGCTGACCGCGCTGCAGGAGCGCGGCGGCGCGTCGCCGTTCGGCGTGCCGGACGGATTCGCCATCGAGAACTTCGCGACCGCGTGGGACGAGGGCAGGTTCGCCGACTACCTGCGCTCGAGCGCGATCGTGACGGTCGCCGTCGTCGTGCTCTCGACGGTGCTGTCGATCGTCGCGGGCTACGCCTTCGGGATGCTGCGCTTCCGCGGCTCGACGGCGCTGTTCTACCTCATGCTGCTCGGCCTGATGGTCCCGCTCGAGGCGACGATCGTGCCGCTCTACTACGACCTGCGCGACCTCGGGCTGACCGACACCTACTGGGCGCTGATCCTGCCCCAGGTCGGCGCCTCGATCGCGTTCGGCACGTTCTGGATGCGCGCCTTCTTCCGCTCCGTGCCGCGCTCGCTGGTCGAGGCCGCGCGCCTGGACGGCTCGTCGAGCTGGACGACGCTGTGGCGTGTCGTGCTGCCGCTCGGCCGGCCGGCGGTGCTGACCATGGTGGCGCTGATCTTCATGTGGACCTGGAACGAGTTCCTGCTCGCGCTCGTGATGGTCTCCGACGAGGGGCTGCGCACGGCGCCGCTCGGGCTGGCGTTCTTCCAGGGCCGCAACACGACCGACTACGCGCTGCTGTCGGCCGGCTCGGTGATCGTCGCCACGCCGGTCGTGCTGCTGTACGTGTTCCTGCAGCGCCAATTCATCCGCGGCATCCTCGCCGGGGCGGTCAAGGGCTGATGGCGGCGGTCACGTTCACGGACGTCGGCAAGCGCTTCGGCGGCGTCGAGGCCGTGCGCGCGCTGTCGCTGGCGATCGGTGACGGCGAATTCGTTGTGCTCGTCGGGCCTTCGGGCAGCGGCAAGACCACAGCGTTGCGGATGCTGGCCGGCCTGGAGGCCGTGAGCGCGGGCACGATCGAGATCGGCGAGCGGGTCATCAACGACGTCTCCC
>DASQMT010000047.1:0-1775 GCA_035645355.1 Solirubrobacteraceae bacterium
AGAACGCCAGGTCCCGGTCGCCGAGGTTGAACCACACGTCCTCGCCGAGCGCGCGCAGCGCCGTCATGACCTCGAACGTGTCGTCGCCCAGTCCCCAGCCACGCGAATCGACGCGGTCGGCGAGCCAGAAGGTGACGAGGTCGGGGTCGGGCGAGACGTAGCCGCCGTAGACCTCGATGTCGTCGCCCGTGTTGGCGACCACGACCAGATCCTCGCCGACGATGTCGAGCATCCCGCGGGCGAGCTTCGCGCCTCCCGTCCCACCCGCGAGCACGACGATCGGAGCCGTCATCGCGGCTGACCCTAGCGGCGCGCGCACTAGATTGACCACCATGGTGAGCATCCGCGAGGTCGGCCCGCGCGACGGCTTCCAGAACGAGCCGGAGGTGATCGCGACCGCCGACAAGGTGCGGCTGATCGACCAGCTCGCCCGCACCGGCCTGCGGCGGCTCGAGGTGACGAGCTTCGTGCGCGCCGACGTGATCCCGCAGCTCGCGGACGCGCCGGAGGTGCTCGCGGCGATCGACCCGCCCGACGGCGTGTCGCTGTCGGTGCTGATCCCGAACGAGCGCGGGCTCGACGCCGCGCTGCGCCAGCGCGACCGCTTCCACGAGGTCAACGTCTTTCTCTCCGCATCCGAGACGCACAACCAGCGCAACGTGAACCGCTCGATCGAGCAGTCGCTCAACGGGCTGGAGCGCGTGCTGGGCCGCGCGCGCGCCGAGGAACTGCGCTGCGAGGGCGTGATCTCGGTCGCCTTCGGCTGCCCCTACGAGGGCCGCGTGCAGCCCGAGCGCGTGTTCGCCATCGCGCGGCGGCTGATCGCGGCCGGCGCGGAGGAGATCGGCTTCGGCGACACGACCGGGATGGCCAACCCGGCGCAGGTGCGCAGATTCTTCCCGGCGGCGCGCGCGGCGCTCGGCGATGCGGTCGAGCTGACGGCGCACTTCCACAACACGCGCGGCCAGGGCCTGGCGAACGTCTACGCCGCCTACGAGGCGGGCGTGCGCTCGTTCGAATCGAGCTTCGGCGAGCTCGGTGGCTGCCCTGTGCCCAGGGGCGCGACCGGCAACGTCGCAACGGAGGACGTCGTCTCGATGCTGCACGAGATGGGGGAGGAGACGGGGGTCGACCTCGAGGCGCTGCTGGACGCCACGCGCGCCGCGCAGGCGGTGCTCGGCCGCACGCTCGGCTCGCACCTGCTCACGGCCGGGCCGGTGGACTGGGTCAGCGGTCGCTGAGCTCGGGACGGTTCAGGAGATCTGGCGCAGCGGCCATGATCTTCTGACAGAACGAGGTCGCGCATCGAGGGCGGAGGGTATTGGGCGCTCATGACCACGATCCACCGTTCCCCCGCCCATGAGATCGTCGACCGGATCGCGAGCCTCGCGCAGCTCGACGAGCCCGCCAAGGCGATCGGCAAGTCGGTCCGCAGGACTGTCCCCGCCGGTCCGGTCAAGGACGCCCTGAGCGGTGTGTGGCTAGGTCATGCGCTGCACCCGCTGCTGACCGACCTGCCGATCGGGACGTGGACGAGCGCGGTGCTGCTCGATTGGCTCGGCGGCCGCTCGGGGCAAGCGGCCGCGGATCGCCTGATCGCGATGGGGATCGGCTTCACCGCGCCCGCCGTGGTGACCGGCTGGACCGAGTGGGCCGACTCCGAGGTCGGCGACGAGGGCGTGCGGCGGGTCGGACTGGTCCACGCGGCCGCGAACGTCGGGGCGACCGCGCTCTTCGGCGCCTCGCTCGCCGCGCGCAAGAACGGCTCACGCGGG
>DASQMT010000048.1:0-6798 GCA_035645355.1 Solirubrobacteraceae bacterium
CGCCGCGCTGCTCTCGACGCATCCCGCCGAGCGCATCGAGGACGCCGTCGCCGACGTGATCGGGCGGCTCGAGGGCGCTTACTCGACCGTCGTGATGACGCGCGACCGCGTGGTCGCCTTCCGCGACCCGGCCGGAATGCGGCCCTTGTCGCTCGGCATGCTCGGCGACTCCTACTGCGTAGCCTCGGAGACCTGCGCGTTCGACATCATCGGCGCTCAGTTCCTGCGCGACGTGCAGCCCGGCGAGGTCGTCTCGCTCTCGGGCCAGGGAATCGAGACGCGCATGGCCGTCCAGGGCGCCCGGCGCGCGCTGTGCGTGTTCGAGCACATCTACTTCGCGCGTCCTGACTCGCGCCTCGGCGGCCAGGTGCTGCAGGTCTCGCGCGGGCGCATGGGCGAGATCCTGGCGCGCGAAGCGCCGGCGGACGCGGACCTCGTGATCGCGGTGCCCGACTCCGGCAACCCGGCCGCGCGGGGGTATGCGCGCGCGAGCGGGCTGCCGCAGGACGACGGCTTCGTCAAGAACCGCTACGTCGCGCGCACGTTCATCCAGCCCGGTCAGGAGCTGCGAAAGCACGGGTTGCGGATGAAGTTCAACCCGCTCCCGGAGGTCGTCGCCGGCAAGCGCCTCGTGGTCGTCGACGACTCGATCGTGCGCGGCAACACCACGCGCCAGATCGTGCAGATGCTGCGCGACGCGGGCGCGGCCGAGGTGCACATGCGCATCTCGGCGCCGCCGATCCGCCACCCGTGCCACTACGGGATCGACATGTCGACGCGCGAGGAGATGATCGCCCACGGCCGCACGGAGGCCGAGGTCGCCACCGAGCTGGGCGCCGACTCGCTGGCGTACCTCTCGCTCGAAGGCGTCTACGAGGCGATCGAGGGCACGCGCGACACGCACTGCGACGCCTGCTTCTCGGGCGAGTACCCGCTGGCGAACACGGGCGAGTCGCAGGGCAAGGACGCGTTCGAGCTGCCGCTCGCTCGCGCCTAGCGGGTCAGCGCGGCGAGGAACAGCCCGAGCACGCGCAGGTACTCGTCGACCTCGGCCGCCGTGTGCGCGAACGAGGCGGCAGGGCCGGCGCCCGCGATCGCGTCCCAGACGCCGCGGTTGGCCATGTAGAGACGGCGGGTGTCGATCAGCTCGACGTCGAGCGACCGTGCCGCCTCGCGCGCGTCGCGCGGCAACTCGGGCTCGAGGCAGAACCCTGAGCGCCCGCCGAGCCGGTGCGCGCGCCAGGGCAGGCCATGGCGAGCGGCGGCCGTCTCGATCCCGTCGGCGAGCTGCGTCCCGAGCGCGGCTGCGCGCTCGAATGCCGCGGGCGTCTGGATGTCTCGCAGCGTCGCGCAGACCGCGGCGAGCGACAGCGGATTCGCGTAGGTCGTCCCGCCGGTCGCGATCCCGGGCGCGCCGACGTAGGTGTCGCGGTGTCGCTCCATCCACTCGCGCAGGTCGTCGGTCAGCCCGTATGCGCCGATCGGGATGCCGCCGCCCGTGCTCTTGCCGAGCGTGATCATGTCGGGCTCAAGCCCCCAGGCGCGCGTCAGCCCGCCGTAGGCGAACGTCTGCGTATGCGTCTCGTCGAGCACCAGCAGCGCCTCGTGCGCGCGCGTGAGCGCACGCACGCCCGCGTGGAAGTCGTCGGCCGGCAGCACGATGCCGATGTTCGTCAGCGCGGGCTCGGTGATCACCGCGGCGACGTCTTCACGTTCCAGCACGCGCTCGAGCGCCGCCAGGTCGTTGAAGGCGACGACGCGCGTGTCGGCGGCCGCCGAGGCGTTCAGGCCGAGCAGTTCCGGCCGCGCGCCGCGCTCGTCGCCCTCGACCAGCGTGTCGTCGAGATGGCCGTGGTAATGGCCGCCGAAGACGACGAGGGTCGTCCGCCCGGTGCGATGGCGCGCGAGCCGGATCGCCTCCGCGTTGGCGCCCGAGGCCGACAGCGTGAACTGCCAGGCGGGTAGCCCGTAGCGCTCGGCCAGCAGCTCGGCAGCGTCGATCGCCTCCTCGACCGGCAGCAGGAACTGCAGCCCGCGCCGCGCGCGCTCGGCGATCGCGGCGAGCACGGGTGCCGGCGCGAAGCCGCAGGTGGCGCTCAGGTCGGCCTGGTTGAAGTCGACGTAGGTCGTGCCGTCGACGTCGGTGAAGCGGCAGCCGTCGCCATGCGCGACGAACAACGGTCGGTGGCCGTAGAGCCCGGCCATCCAGGCCATCGGGACGCCGTCGGGCATCGAGCGGCGCGCGCGCTCGCCGAGCTGTGCCGAGCGCCGCGTGCGGCTCTCGAACTGGGCCTGCTCGTCCGCGCGAAGGGACCGGATTGCCTCGCGATCGATCGCCTCCGGCGACATTGCAACAAGAGTGTGCCGAACGCGGGATGGCGACCGGAGCACGGTCTATGGTCGTCGACCCGTGCCGTCCCCACCCCTGATCGACCCGCTGATCGCACCAGCCCTGCCAGGTCTGGGCCCCGAGCCGCCGCGGCCGTTCGCGCGCTCCGGCGAGCCGGTGGAGGCGCTGCGCGAGGTGTTCGGCTTCCCCGGGTTCCGCCGCGGGCAGCGCGAGGCGGTCGACGCCGCGCTCGCAGGCCGCGACGTGCTGGTCGTGATGCCGACCGGCTCGGGCAAGTCGCTCTGCTATCAGCTGCCGGCGCTGATGCGCGCCGACCTGACGCTGGTCGTCTCGCCGCTCGTGTCGCTGATGCAGGACCAGGTCGAAGCGCTCGAACGTGCCGCGCCGGGCATGGTCGCACTCGTCAACGCGCAGCAGGACGCAGCCGCGAACCGGGCCGCGGTCGAGCGCGCAGTCTCCGGCCGCGCGCGGCTGCTCTACGTGGCTCCTGAGCGCTTCTCCTCACCCGGGTTCCTGGAGCGGATCCGCCAGGCGAGGATCGGCTTGTTCGTGGTCGACGAGGCGCACTGCGTGTCGCAGTGGGGCCACGACTTCCGGCCCGACTACTTCCGGCTCGCCGATGCGGCGCGCTGGCTCGGCGCACAGGCGATCGTGGCGTCGACCGCGACCGCCACGCCGCAGGTGGCGGACGACATCGTGTCGCGGCTCGGGCTGCGCGATCCGGTCCGCGTCGCAACCGGGTTCGACCGCCCGAACCTGTCGTTCGTCGTCGTCCCGTGCGCGACCAAGGAGGCCGGCCATCGCGGCATCGCAGCCGCGCTGGCGGAGCCGGGCGCGCTGCCGGCGATCGTCTACGCGGGCACGCGCGCGGAGTGCGACAAGCTCTCGGCGCGGCTGGGGCGGGAGCTCGGCACGACCGTGCTCGCCTACCACGCCGGGCTCGCGCGTGAGGCGCGCGCAGAGGCGCAGCGCCGCTTCATGGGCGGCGAGGTCGACGTCGTCGTGGCCACGAACGCATTCGGGATGGGCGTCGACAAGGCCGACGTGCGGACGGTCTGCCACGAGGCGGTGCCGGGCTCGATCGAGGCCTACTACCAGGAGGCGGGCCGCGCGGGCCGTGACGGCAGCCCCGCGCGCTGCATGCTGTTCGCATCGGCGCGCGACAAGGGCCTGCACGTGTTCTTCATCGAGCGCTCGACCGTCGAGGAGCCGGCGCTCAAGGCGATCGGCCGGCAGCTCGCAGCCGGGGACGTGCAGTTCAGAGTGCCGACCGAGACGCTCGCGCGGCTCGCCGGCTGCGACGAGGAAGCCGTGCGCGCGATCGTGGGGCATCTCACCCGGGTCGGGGTGATCAAGCCGACGCCTTCGTCGCCGGATTTCGTCGCGGGGCAGGTGACCGGTCGCTGGGACGGCCGCGCGCTCGCGCTCTGCAGGTCGGCCGCGCAGGAGGGCACGCGCGCGCGCTGGCGGCAATACCGCGCCGTCTGGTCGTGGGTGGAGGGCTCGACCTGCCGGCGCGCGGGAATCCTGCGCCACTTCGGCGACCGCAGCCCACCGGCGGCCGACGGGCCCTGCTGCGACGTCTGCGATCCCGGCCTGGCGCCGCCGCCACCGGCGCCGGTGGCGCACGGCGATGGCGGGCGACGTCAGCTCGCACAGCGCCCGGTCGCCGCGGGGGCCATCGCCGCTCTCGACGAGGCGATCGTCGAGGTGGTCGCGCTGGCGCGCCCGTCGCTGGGGCGCACGCGCGCGGTCGAGGTGCTTCGCGGCGGCCGCTCGAAGGTGCTGCTCAAGCACGGCTGGGACGGGCTGCCCCGTTACGGCACCTTCGGCCACCTCAGCGGCGCGTCGGTGCTCGAGCGCGTGGATGCGCTGCTCGAAGCGGGCACGCTGAAGTCCAGCGGCGGCCACTACCCGGTGCTGGAGGCGGCGTGAGGGTCGGCGTCCTCGCCTCCGGCGAGGGCTCCAACCTCCAGGCGATCCTCGATCGATTACACGGCGGCGGTGACGTCCAGGTGGTCGCGGTGGGCTCCGACCAGCCGCGCGCCCGGGCGCTGGAGCGGGCGCGTGCCGCCGGCGTTCCGGCACGCGCGTTCGAGCAGGCCGATCGCGAGGCGCGCGACGCCGAGATGGCCGCCTGGCTCGAGGAAGCCGGCGTCGAGCTGGTCGTGCTCGCCGGATACATGCGCCTGCTGGGCGCGGACTTCCTCGCCCGCTTCCCGAAGCGCGTGATCAACGTTCACCCGGCGCTGCTGCCGGCGTTCCCGGGCATCGGAGCGATCGAGCGGGCGGTCGCCCACGGCGTACAGGTCTTCGGCGTCACGGTTCACGGTGTCGACGCAGGCGTCGACACCGGTCCGATCATCGCGCAGCGCGCGCTCGAGCTGCCGGGCGCGACGGACGCCGCGACGGTGCGCGCGGCGCTGCGCCCGCTCGAACACGATCTTCTGTGTCACGTCGTGCGGTCGATCGCGCGCGAGGATGTCGAGATCGCGGGTGGCCGCTGTATCGTGCGGCCCGATGACGCAGCCGGGTGATGTGCGCGTACGTCGCGCGCTGCTGTCGGTGTCCGACAAGCGCGGCATCGTCGAGTTCGCCCGCGGCCTCGCGGGGCTGGGAATCGAGCTCGTCTCCACCGGCGGCACGGCGCGCGAGCTGACCGCGGCGGGGCTCGAGGTGCGCGCGATCGAGGACTTCACCGGCTTCCCGGAGATCCTGGACGGCCGCGTCAAGACGCTGCACCCGAAGCTCCATGCGGGGCTGCTCGCGCTGCGCGACGATCCCTCGCACATGGTCGCCGTCGAGGAGCGCGGCGTCGAGCTCGTCGACCTCGTCTGCGTGAACCTGTACCCGTTCGAGCGCATCGCCGGGCGGCGCGGCGCGACGGAGCACGAGGCGATCGAGAACATCGACGTCGGCGGCCCGACGATGATCCGGGCGGCCGCGAAGAACTTCGGCTTCGTCGCCCCGGTCACGCGGCCGGAGTCCTACGACGCGGTGCTGCAGGAGCTGATCGACGCCGACGCCAGGCTGTCACTCGGCACGCGCGAGTCACTAGCCGCCGAGGCGTTCTCCTACACGGCCCGCTACGACGCGGCGATCGCACGCTGGTTCGTCGAGAAGCAGGAGGACTTCCCGGGCGTGCTGATGTCCGCCTACGAGAAGGTGACCGACCTCGCCTACGGCGAGAACCCGCATCAGCGCGCCGCCTTCTACGCGCAGTCCGGCGCGCGCATGCACGTGCTCTCGATGGTCAGGCAGATGGGCGGCAGGGACCTCTCGTTCAACAACGTGCTCGACCTCAGCTCGGGTCGCCTGCTGGTCGAGGAGTTCAGCGTGCCGGCCTGCGCGATCATGAAGCACAACAACCCGTGCGGCGTCGCCGTCGGCAGCTCTGGCCGCGAGGCGTACGAGCGCGCGCTCGCCTGCGATCCGCAGTCCGCCTTCGGTGGCGTCGTCTGCCTCAACCGCCCCGTCGACGGGGAGCTGGCGGAGCTGCTGGCGGAGCAGTTCTGCGAGGTGCTGTTCTCGCCCCGCTACACCGAGGATGCCCTTCGAGTTCTCGAGGCCAAGCCGGGCATGCGCATCCTCGAGGACAACGAGCAGCGCCGGTTCGACATCGCCGAGCGCGACTTCAAGCGCGTCATGGGAGGGCTGCTGGTCCAGGACCGCGACATCGATCTCGAGGACCGCTCGGAGATGGAGGTCGTCACCGAGCGCAAGCCGACCGAGGCCGAATGGGGCGAGATGCTGTTCGCCTGGAAGGTCTGCAAGCACGTGCGCTCCAACGCGATCGTGATCTCACGCGAGTTGGCGTCGATCGGCCTCGGCGCCGGCCAGATGAGCCGCGTCGACTCCGTGCGGCTCGCGGTCGAGAAGGCCCGTCGCAGCGGCCACGAGCTGCGCGGCTCGGCGGTTGCCTCCGACGCGTTCTTCCCTTTCGTCGACGGACCGCAGCTGGCCGTCGAGGCGGGTGTGTCCTCGATCATCCAGCCCGGCGGGTCAAAGCGCGACACCCAGGTCGTCGAGACGGCGGACGCGGCCGGGATCTGCATGATCTTCACGCACCGCCGCCACTTCAAGCACTGAGGCCCGAGAACTGCGGCGAGGCCGCCACTCGTAGGCTCGTCGCGTTCTCGCTGCGACGGCGGGTAGCCTGCCGGGATGGACGCACGCTCGCTCACCCGCATGATCGCGCTCGGCCGGCTCGGGCTCGGGGCCGGACTCGTCGTGATGCCCGCCAGGGTTGCGGGCCCGTGGGTGGGAGGCGTCGCGGACAAGCCGCAGGGCCAGGTGGTCGCGATCGGCCTTGGCGCGCGCGACGCGGCGCTGGGCCTGGGCACGCTGCGCGCGCTCCGAGCCGGCCACGGGGCGCCGGACTGGATCCGTGCCGGGATGATCGCCGACGGTGGCGACCTTATCGCCACCCTAAGGCACCGCGCCAGCCT
>DASQMT010000049.1:0-10556 GCA_035645355.1 Solirubrobacteraceae bacterium
CTTCCTCGCACTCCAGCTCCTCGGCGGCGGCTCGGGCGGCGCGTTCGACGTCCCCGCCGGCTTCGACGACGCCACGCGCGCGCCGACCGGGGACCCGATCCCGGCGGGCCAGGACCCCGAGAAGGACTTCAAGGACTTCACCACCTACGTCTTCAACAGCGCCCAGGCGACCTGGGAGCGCACGTTCTCCGAGCAGGGCGAGAGCTACGAGCGCGCGAAGCTCGTGCTCTATCGCCAGCGAGTCGAGTCGGCATGCGGCTCGGCCACCTCCGCGGTCGGCCCGTTCTACTGCCCGGGCGACAAGTACGTCTACCTCGACCTGTCCTTCTACCGCGACATGGAGAGCCAGCTCCGGGCAAGCGGCGACTTCGCGTGGGCATACGTGATCGCGCACGAGGTCGGCCACCACGTCCAGCAGCAGCTCGGCGCGAGCGACGAGGTGAACCGCATCCAGCGCGAGGACCCCGACCGCGCGAACGACGCCTCCGTGCGGCTCGAGCTGCAGGCCGACTGCTACGCGGGCGTCTGGGCCTACACGGTGTTCGAGGCGGATGACCTCGAGCCGGGCGACATCGACGAGGCGATCCGCGCATCAGAGGCCGTCGGCGACGACCGCTTGCAGCAGCAGGCCGGCAGGGGCGTGAACCCCGACACCTTCACGCACGGCTCGTCCGCCCAGCGGCGCGCGTGGTTCGACCGCGGCCGCGAGCGCGGGGAGCCGGCCGACTGCGACTCGTTCTCGGTCGACCAGCTCTGAATCACAACCGGCGCCGCTGGTACGTTCGAAGGGCATGGACTTCACGCTCTTCGACACCGCCCTCGGCCGCTGCGGCGTCGCCTGGGGCCCGCGCGGCATCGTGGCCGTGCAGCTTCCGGAAGCCGACGAGCGGGCCCTGCGCGCGCGCATCGCACGCGCCGTCCCCGGCGCGCGGGAGTCGTCGCCGCCGGCCGACGTGAAGCGGACAATCGAGGAGATCGCCGCGCTGCTCGACGGTCAGCAGTGCCTCCTCGCGGACGTGGCGCTCGACATGGAGCTCGTCCCGGAGTTCGACCGCCGCGTGTACTCGGTCGCGCGCGCGGTGCCGCCCGGCCGGACGATCACGTACGGCGAGATCGCCGCCCGGCTCGGCGAGCGCGGCGCCGCGCAGGCGGTCGGCCAGGCGCTCGGCCGGAACCCGTTCCCGGTCGTCGTGCCCTGCCACCGGGTGCTCGCTGCCGGCGGCGGGATCGGAGGGTTCTCCGCACGCGGCGGCGTCGCGACGAAGCGCCGCATGCTCGCGATCGAGGGAGCCGGCGCGCCGATGCTGTTCATGTGACCGTCAGGCGCCGAGGTGGACCGCGCCGGCCTCGAGCGTCCGCAGGCGCCCGTCGGGCAGCCGGACGAGCAGCGCGCCCGCGTCGTCGATCCCCGCCCCGGTGCCCTTCCCGCCATCCCAGCTCACGGGCCGGCCGAGCAGCGCGTCGCGGGCACGCAGCGCCGCGAGGCAGTCCGCGGCCGGCTCCGCGAGCCTGCGCTCCAGGTGGCCGAGCAGCTCCTCGAGCGTGTCCTCCAGCGCAGCGGGCTCGCGGCCCAGTGTCGCCGCCACGGCGCGTGCATCGGCCGGCAGCGCGGTCAGGTCGACCGCCACGTTGACGCCGATCCCCAGCACCGCCCAGCCGCTCTGCGGGCGGGCCTCGACCAGTATTCCGGCGAGCTTGCGCCCGCCGGCGAGCACGTCGTTGGGCCACTTGACGAGCGCGTCGTCGCCCGCCAGATCGGCCACGGCCAGTCCCGCGCGCAGCGGCAACAGCGCGTCGTAAGTACGCAGCAGCAGCGAGAGCAGCAGCGCCTGGCCGGGCGGCGCGGCCCAGCTTCGTCCTTGCCGCCCGCGGCCCGCAGTCTGCTCGCCGGCGGTGACGAGCGTTCCGTGCGGCGCGCCCGCGGCTGCGAGCGCCCGGCCGTGGTCGTTAGTGGAGGTCGTCCGGCGCAGGTGCAGTCGCGGGCGCCCGAGGGTGCTCACGCGGCGTCCGCCACGAGCGCTGCCACCAGCCCGTCCGGCGTGTGCGGATCCGCCTCGACGTCGGGCTCGATTCCGGCGGCGCGCAGCGCGGCGCTGGTCGCCGGGCCGATCGAGGCGACCCGCGGGCGGTCGAGCGCGCCGGCGGCTGCGAGAAAGAAGCGGACCGTCGAGGCGGACGTGAAGGTCACGTAGTCGGCCGCCGCCGCGGCGCGCGCGGTCTGCTCGTCGAGCGGCTCGGCGAGCGTCTCGTACAGGGCCAGCACGTCGACCTCCGCGCCCCGCGCGCGCAGCGCCTCGGGCAGCAGCTCGCGTCCCTCGCGCGCGCGCACGACGAGCGCGCGTCGCACCGGCGCATCCGCTATCGCAGCGACCAGGCCCTCCGCGACCGCGCGCTCGGGCACGAGATCCGCCCGGATGCCGTGCTCGGCGAGCGCACGCGCGGTCCCCGGCCCGATCGCGGCGACGGTGCGGCCCGCCAGCGCGCGCGCGTCCAGTCCGGCGGCGTCGATGCGCTCGAACAGCTCGTGGGCGCCGTTCGGGGAGGTCACGCAGATCAGGTCGTAGCGCCCGAGCTCGGGCAGCTCGGCGGCGATCGGCACGATCCTGATCGCGGGCGCCTCGATGACCTCCGCACCGAGCTCGCGCAGCCGGGCAGCCAGCGCGCTCGTCTGGGGTCGCGCGCGCGTGACCGCGATCGTCCGCCCGTGCAGCGGCCGTCGCTCCAGCCACGCGAGCTGCTCCCCGAGTGCCGCGACGGGCCCGACCAGCGTGACGGCGGGCGCCCGGATGCCCTCCGCCACCGCGCGCTCGGCGGCGTCGCCCAGGGTGGCGAGGAGCGTGCGCTGCCCGGGCAGCGTGCCGCGCTCGATGACGGCGACGGGCTCGTCCGGCGACCTCCCTCCGTCGACGAGCTGGGTGGCGATCCGCGGCAGCGCGCGCACACCCATGTAGAAGACGAGCGTCCCGGGGAACGCCGCGAGCGCCGGCCAGTCCAGTGCCGAGCCGGGCTTCGACGGGTCCTCGTGGCCCGTGACGAACGCGACACCCGAAGCGAGCTCGCGGTGCGTGACCGGGATGCCCGCGTAGGCGGGCGCGGCGATGCCCGCCGTTATCCCCGGCACGACCTCGAACGGGATGCCGGCCTCCAGGCACAGCAGCGCCTCCTCGCCGCCGCGCCCGAACACGAACGGGTCGCCGCCCTTGAGCCGCACGACCATCCGCCCGGCGCGCGCGTGCTCGAGCAGCAGCCGGTTCGTCTCCTCCTGCGCGACCTGCTCGCCGCCGCCCTGCTTGCCGACGTAGAGCAGCTCCGCGTCCGGCCGTGCGCCCGCGAGCGCGGCGGCCGGCGCCAGGCGGTCGTGCAGGATCACGTCGGCACGGGCGATCAGCTCCGCCGCACGCAGCGTGAGCAGGCCGGGATCGCCCGGGCCGGCGCCGACGAGGTGGACGGTGCCGGGCGTCAAGCCATCGCCTCGGCGCGGGCGAGAAGGTCTGCGGCGCCGGCCGCAAGCATCCGGTCGGCCAGGGCCTGCGGATCCGGTGCTGCGTCGATCAGCCATTCCGAGCCGTCCGGCAGGCCGACGAAGCCGAGCATCCCGCCGGAACCGTGGTGGACCCCGACCGGCGTGTTGCAGGAAGCGTCGAAGCGCGCGACCGCGGCGCGCTCCGCCGTCAACGCGGTGCGCGCGGTGACATCGTCGACCGAGTCGAAACGGTCGCCCGCCCGTCCCTGCAGCGCAAGGCAGCCCTGACCGGGCGCGGGGATGAACACGTGGCCCTCCAGCGGAACTGCCCGCACTTCGCCGCGGCCCAGGCGCGTCAATCCGGCGGCGGCGAGCACGAGCGCGTCCACCGCTCCCGCCGCCAGCTTGCGCAGGCGCGTGTCGACGTTGCCGCGCAGCTCCACCACATCGAGGTCGGGACGTACGGCGAGAAGCTGCGCGCGCCGGCGCAGCGAACTCGTGCCGACGCGGGCGCCCTGCGGCAGCGCGGCCAGCGTGGTGGCGCCGACAAGCATGTCGCGCGGATCAGCGCGCGCGGGCACGGCCACGATCGCCGTGCCGTCGGCGAGCTGTCCGGGAACGTCCTTGGCGCTGTGAACGGCGAGGTCGATCTCGCCTCGCACGAGCGCCCGCTCGAGTGCGCCGGTCCAGCGCGACTTGTCGCCCTGCTCGCGGTCGAGGTCCCCGGCCGTGGTGATCTCGACGAGCTCGACATCGCCCGGCAGTCGCTCGGCGACCCAGCGCGCCTGGGCGAGGGCGAGTGCGCTGCCCCGCGTCCCCAGCCGCACTAGCCGGCCGGCGGACGGAGCTCGTGCACCTCGGCTGCAGGCTGCTCCGCCACCCCCGGCTCGTCGAGCCCGAACAGCTCCCGCAGCAGGGACAGGCGGGCGTGCCGGCGATCACCCTCGAGCGCCTTGACGCGCTGCGTCGGCTCGTGCAGGAGCCGCTTCACGGCGGCGCGCAGCATTGCCTCGACGCGCGCACGGTCGCGCTCGCCGAGGCTCTCCCAGCGCTGCTCGTTCTCCGCCAGCAGCTCGGCGACGAGCGCGTCGGCCCGCGCCCGCAGCGCGGCGATCGTCGGCACCACCTCGAGCGTCCCGAGCCAGCCGGCGAATCCCTGGATCTCCTGCTCGACGATGCCCTCGGCGCGGCGCGCCTCGATCCGGCGTTCGGAGTGCGTGCGCGCCACCTGGGCCTGCAGCCCGTCGATGTCGACCAGCGTCACGCCCGGCAGCGCGGTGCAGTCCGGGTCGACGTCACGCGGCACCGCCAGGTCGAGCAGCAGCAGCGGCCGCCCGCCGCGGGCCGCCGTGACGAGCGCGAGCTCCTCGGCGCCGATGATCGCGTGCGGCGACGCGGTCGACGAGACCACGATGTCAGCACGCTCGAGCTCGCCGGGCAACGCGTCGAAGGCGATCGTCGAGCCGCCGAAGCGCCGCGCCAGCTCGATCGCGCGCTCGCGCCGGCGGTTGGCGACGAACATCGTCGAGACGCCCTGCGCGGCCAGCGCCCGCGCGGTCAGCTCGGCGGTCTCGCCCGCGCCGATGATCAGCACGTGGCGGTTCGCGAGCGCCCCGAGCGCCCCGCGCGCGGCCTCGACGGCGACCGAGGCGACACTCGCGCCACCGGCGCCGATCGACGTCTCGGTGCGAACCCGCTTGCCGGTCGCCAGCGCGGCCCGGAACAGCTTGTTCGTGAGCGGGCCGGTCGTGCGGGCGGCGAGCGCCGCCTCGTAGGAGCGCTTGACCTGGCCCTGGACTTCAGCCTCGCCGACGATCATCGACTCCAGCCCGCTCGTCACGCGGTAGAGGTGGCGCGCGGCGTCGCAGTTGCGGTGCGCGTAGATGGCGTCGATCAGCTCCGTCGGACGCAGGCCCGCCTGGCGCGCAAGCATTCCCAGGACCGTCGTCTCGGCCTCCACCGGGTCGTTCGCGACGACGTACAGCTCGGTGCGGTTGCACGTAGAGAGCACGACCGCCTCGCGTATCTCCGGATGCTCGGCGAGCTCGCGCAGGAAGCGCTCGGCGCGCCCGTCGGGCAGCGCCACCCGCTCGCGCACGGCCAGCGGCGCCGTCTTGTGCGACGTGCCCAGGAGCAGCAGCTCGCTCACACGCGCTCCTCCTCGGGCGCCAGCTCTGACTCGCGCTCACGCACCAGCTCGGACAGCTCGCCGATCTCGCGCTCGATCCGCCCCAGCTTGGTCGCCATGATCGAGACGTAGACCAGGATTAGGGCGAAGAACACGAGGTAGGCGGCGGCGACGTAGGGGCCGGCGTCATCGAGCGGGAGTGCGGGCATCAGAGCTCTTGCGGTGCGGCGCTGCGGCCGAGCGGCGCCAGTCCGTGGTCGCCGGCCAGCCGGCGCTTGAGCGACCGCAGCTGCATCGAGGCCGACTTCGAGGCGAGCTCGTACTTCCAGAGCGTGACGAACAGGCACGCCATTCCGACCAGCGCAACCAGGAACGTCAGCCGCATGTCGCCCGGCATCGCGCCGCCGGTCGTGCTCAGCACACGCGGGTGCGCCAGCGACTCGGCCATCCGCACCGCCATGAAGTTCAGCGGCACGAAAGCTCCCGCGACGATCGCGAACACCGAGGCATAGCGCGCCTGGCGCTCCGGATCCTCGATCGAGAAGCGCAGCGGCTGGTAGCAGGCGTAGAGCAGGAAGACGATCAGGAACGACACCAGCGTCGGCTCGTCCCAGACCCACCAATGACCCCACGCCGCGCGCGCCCAGATGCTGCCCGTGACCAGCACACCGACCGCGAGCACCAGCGAGATGTGGATCGCGACGTAGGAGCGGAGGTCGTCGGCACGATTGCCCGAGCGCAGGTGACGGATCGCAAAGATCCCGCCGGCGACGAAGCCGCCCAGCGCCACGATGGCCATGGGCACGTGGACGTAGAAGATCTTCTGGATGAAGCCCTGATCCGCGTCGTTGGGCGCGTAGAAGAAGACGAGCGCGAAGGCCCCGGTGATCAGCACCGCTGAGGCGATTGAGAGGGCGCGCAGCCCACGGCCGAAGGTCATGTCTGTCGGCGCTACTCCTCCAGCAGGTAGTCGAAGACGGCGTAGGCGAGGAGCCCGAACACCGCATCATAGAGGGCCAGGACGAGCAGCCAGCGCCCCGGGAACGGGTCCGCGCCGGCCTGCGCGAAGAGTGGCGCGCTGGCCTCCGCAGCGGCGATCACGACCGGCACGAGCAGCGGCAGCGCGATCAACGGGACGATCAGGTCGCGCGCCCGGGTCTGCACGCCGAGCGCCCCGATCAGCGTCCCCACGACCGCGATCCCGGCGTCCGCCAGCACGAGCACGGCGAGCAGCTCCGGCAGCGCCTGCCCGGCGCCTGGCGCGAGCAGCAGCACCACGAACGCGGGCACCGCGACGAGCTCCACGGCGACGAGGTAGCAGAACAGCACCAGCGCCTTAGCGACGAACAGCGCCGTGCGGTCGACCGGCGCCATGAGGAAGCCGTCGAAGCCGCCCTGCTCGTGCTCGGCGACGAACAGCCGGTTCATGCCCAGCACCGCGGCCAGCAGCAGCGTCACCCAGAGCACGCCGGCGGCGAGGTCGCCGGCCAGCGCGCCGCGGTCGAGCCCGAAGTGGAACAGCACGAACGTCGAGACGCTGAACATCAGCATCGCGGGGACCGACTCGAACGAGCGGAGCTCGAGCCGCAGGTCCTTGCGGATCAGCGCCGCGACGGTGCTCCTCACGCGTACAGGCCTTGTACGTCGGCAAGCCCGACCTGCGCGGCGGGCGCCCACAGCACCTGCCGCCCGCCGCGCAGGCCGAGCACGTGGTCGGCCTCGGCGAGCCCTCGTTCGGCCGCGTGCGAGATCAGCACCCGCGCGGGCCCGGCGCCGCGGCCGATCAGCGGCTCGACGGCCGCCGCGCCGCCGGGGTCGAGGTTGGCCAGCGGCTCGTCGAGCAGCAGCAGCTCGGGCGCGTGCAGCACCGCGCGGCAGATCGCCGCGCGCTGGGTCATCCCGCGCGAGAGCGTGCGCACCGGGTCGTCGGCGCGTGCGCTCAGCCCGACCTGCGCGACGAGCGCGTCGGCGCGGCCCTGGTCGACCCGGTGCAGCCGGGCGTGGAAGCGCAGGTTCTCGCGCACGGTCAGGTCGCGATAGAGCATCGGGTCGTGCCCGAGCAGCCCGGTCCGCCCGCGCGCGCGATACGCCTCGCGCGGCAGCTCGGCGCCGAGCACGTGCGCGCTGCCGGCATGCGGGCGCAGCAGTCCCGCGAGGATCCGCAGCAGCGTCGTCTTGCCCGCGCCGTTGGCGCCGAACACGGCGACGGTAGCCCCGCGCGCGAGCGTGAACGAGATCTCGCGCAGGGCGACCCGCTCTCCGTATGCACGTCCCACCCCTGCCAGCGCGACCGCCGGCCGGCTATCCCCCGCGGCGGTGGTTGCCATGGCTGGAGTCGCCCCGCAGCGTCCGCACGGCGTGCTCGAGCACCGGCGCGAGCACGGGGAAGAGCTGCTCGACCGCCTTGGGGTTGCCGGGGAAGTTGACGATCAGCGTCGCCTCGGCGATGCCGGCGATCCCGCGCGTGAGGATCCCCAGCGGCGTGTGCCGCGCGCCTTCCGCCCGCATGGCTTCCGCCAGCCCCGGCGCCTCGCGATGGATCACGCCGCGCGTCGCCTCCGGCGTGATGTCGTCGGGCGTCATGCCGGTCCCGCCGGTGGTGAAGACGAGGTCGCAGTGCTGGTCGACGAAGTGGTGCAGGCGGTCCTCGATCAGCGCGAAGTCGTCCGGCACGACCTCCATCTTCACGATCTCGCAGCCGGCCTCTTCCGCCAGGCCCGCCAGCAGCGGTCCGGAGCGGTCGTCGCTGGCGCGGTTGGCGACGGAGGTGGAGACCGTGAGGATCGCGGTGCGCACGGCGTTGAGCCTAGTGCCCCGTGAGCTCGCGGAAGCGCGCCACGTCGACGTTGCCGCCGGAGAGGATCACGCCTGTGCGCAGCCCCGCGCACTCGACCTTGCCGTGCAGCAGCGCCGCGAGCGCGGACGCGCCGCTCGGCTCGAGCACGAGCTTGAGGCGCTCGAATGCGAAGCGCATCGCGTCCACGATCTCGGCGTCCGAGACGGTCACGACGGCGGCCACGCGCTCGCGCACCACGGCGAACGTCCGCTCGCCGGGAATGTCGATCTGCTGGCCGTCGGCGATCGTCCTGCCGACCGGCACCCGGACGCGCTCGCCGGCGGCGAGCGAGCGCGCCGTGTCGTCGCCGGACTCGGGCTCCACGCCGACGACGCGGCAGTCCGGGTGTACGCCGGTTGCAGCGGTTGCGGAGCCGGCGATCAGACCACCGCCGCCGACGGGGACCAGCAGCAGGTCGAGCCCGCCGCCGTCCGCCATCAGCTCGAGCGTCGCGGTGCCCTGGCCGGCCATGATGCGCTCGTCGTCATACGGATGCACGACCGCGAGACCCTCGCGCTCCGCCCAGTCGGCGATCAGCGCCTCGCGATCGGCGGAGTAGCGATCGAAGCGCACGATCCGCGCGCCGTAGCCCTCCGTGGCCGCCGCCTTGGACGCCGGCGCATCCTCGGGCATCAGGATCGTCGCCGGGATTCCGTGCAGCGCGGCCGAGAGCGCGAGCGCCTGGGCGTGGTTGCCCGAGGAGGCGGTGACGACGCCGCGGGCGCGCTCCGCGGGGGTGAGCGACGCGACCGTGTTGTAGGCGCCGCGGAACTTGAACGCGCCGATGCGCTGCAGGTTCTCCGGCTTGAGGCGCACGCTCGCTCCCGTGCGCTCGTCGAGCGTGCGCGAGGTGACGAGTGGCGTGTGATGTGCGATCCCGTCCAGGCGCGCCGCGGCCCGGCGGACGTCGTCGAGGTCGATCACGCGACGGCGTGCGCGTGCGCCTGCTGGGCAGCCGCGATGAGTCCGTGAACCGCGTCCTCGTCGCCCGCCCGCAGCAGCTCGATCGGGTCCGGCTCGCCGTTCACGATCGCCTCGAAGAAAGCCTTGCGGTCCTGGTAGGTCGGCAGGGTGCCCTTGGCCCAGCCGCGGACGTCGTTGAGCATGATCGCGAGGCGCGCGTACTCCGCCCCGAACTCCTCCGCGATCTGGCGCTTGATGCGCTTGGCCAGTGCGGGCGACGCGCCGGCCGTCGAGATCGCGATCGCGAGCGGGCCGGTGCGCACGATCGCGGGCAGGATGAAGTTGCACAGCGGCGGCACGTCGACGATGTTGACGAGCATCGCGCGCTGCTCGGCGTCCTCGTAAACGCTGATGTTCGTGTCGGTGTCGTCGGTCGCGGCGATCGCGATGAACGTGCGCTCGAGGTCGCCGGGCTCGTAGGAGCGCCGCAGCCACTCGATCGAGCCCTCGGCCGCGAGCTGCTCGAGCTCCGGCACCGCCTCAGGCGCCACGAGCACCACCCGCCCGTCGCACGCGAGCAGCCCCTCGACCTTCTCGAGCCCGATCTCACCGCCCCCGACCACGAGGCAGCGCCGGCCGGTCAGCTTCAGGCAGGCGATGTAGAAGGGCGTCTCCAGCATCCCGCGCACGCAGGTCTGGTCGCAGATCCCGCGCCGGAACTGGCAGACGCACTCCTTGCCCTCGTAGGCGGCGGCAGGCATGACCTGTCTCACGGTACTACGGCGATCGCGCTCGTCCCGGTGGGTGATGGAACCCGGCGCGCGGGTGCAGGGCGAGCCCGTGGCCCTTGGGTCGCTCGTCGCGTCCACCTGCCCGTGCGCGTGCTGCTCGGCCTGATCCGGATCGACGATGCCGGGGTCACGGCCGTCGTCGAGGCCGTCAACACGGTCGCCGGCTTCGCCGTTGGGGTGCTGGTCGCGCCGGGCGCCGGGCTCGCGCAACCTAAAGAGCGCAACCTGAAGAGGGACTGTCCCCGTTTACCTAAAGAGTTACCTAAAGAGGGACTGTCCCCATTTATCGCGCGTCGAAGCGCGCGACGTCATCCGCCTCGCGCTCGAGCGCTACCGCGACGCGCTCGGGCAGCGGCTCGAACGGCTCGACGACGACCTTGCCGCCGCGACGCGTCCAGGTGCCGACCGCGCGGCCGCCGGCGATCGCCGTGGCGC
>DASQMT010000050.1:0-3431 GCA_035645355.1 Solirubrobacteraceae bacterium
CGCATTCCGGCCGGGTCGCGGAAGGCGACCACGCGGTCGCGCGTCATCACGACGGTCGAGTAAGCGCCCTCGAGCCGCCCGATCACGTCGGCGACGGCGTCCTCGATGCGCTCGGCGGGATGCGTCGAGAGCAGCGCGGCGATGATCTCGGAGTCCGAGGTCGAGCGGAACGTGACCCCGGCCGAGCGCAGCTCGCCATGCAGCTCGACGGCGTTGACGAGGTTGCCGTTGTGGGCGAGCGCGACCTCGCGCCGGTCCGAGCGCCAGACCGGCTGCGTGTTCTCCCACGAGTTCGCGCCGGTGGTCGAGTAGCGCACGTGACCGACCGCCATGTCGCCGCGCAGCGCGCGCAGCTTCTGCTCGTCGAAGACCTGGTTGACGAGCCCCTTGTCGCGCATCGCCATGATGTGGCCGCCCTCGGATACGGCGATCCCCGCGGACTCCTGCCCGCGGTGTTGGAGGGCGTAGAGGGCGAAGTACGTGAGGCGGGCGACATCCGACCCCGAGGCGTGGATGCCGAAGACGCCGCACTCGTCGCGAGGTCCGTCGCGGAGCTCGAACACGGAGTGGCTGAGCATAGCGTTGCTCTCGGCGGCTCCGGTGCGCAGCCGCTGCGGAGCACGCAGCCTGCGAGCGCGCGCCGTTCCGGCTCGCGGGTGGCCGTTACCCTGCTCGCGGACACGTACGAGGAGAGCGCCATGGCCGTCACGACCCCCATCACGCTGGACCGCCAGCGGATCGCAGAGCTGATCGAGCGCGAGGAGCGCCGTCTCAACGACAGCACGAGCGGCTCCGCGGAGATGTTCCGGCGCGCAAACCAGGTGCTCAGCGCAGGGGTCGCTTCCTCGTACCAGCTGCGCGATCCCTGGCCGATCTACCTCGAGCGCGGCCTCGGGCCGAAGGTCTGGGACGTCGACGGCAACGAGATGTGGGACTTCCACAACGGCTTCGGCGCGATGGTCCAGGGGCACGCGCATCCTGCGATCGGCAAGGCGCTCCAGGAGCGCTACGCGCTCGGCACGCACTTCGCCGCTCCGACCGAGGATGCGGTCGCCGTAGGCGAGGAGCTCGCGCGCCGCTGGGACCTGCCGCGCTGGCGCTACACGAACTCCGGCTCGGAGTCGACGATGGACGCGATCCGGATCGCGCGCGCCTACACCGGCCGCGAGACGATCATGAAGATCTTCGGCTCCTACCACGGCCACCACGACGCTGTGATGGTCTCGATCGGCGTCGAGTACGACAAGATCGGCGACCGCGAGAACCTCGCGTCGCTCGGCTACGGCGCGGGCATCCCGCAGGCCGTCGTCGACCTCACCGTGCCCGTGCCCTTCAACGACGCGGGCGCCATGGAGCGCCGCATCGCGAAGCTCGACGCGGAGGGCCGCAAGCCCGCCTGCGTGATCATGGAGGCGGC
Organism: Solirubrobacteraceae bacterium; assembly: GCA_035645355.1. Lineage (GTDB taxonomy): Bacteria > Actinomycetota > Thermoleophilia > Solirubrobacterales > Solirubrobacteraceae > DASQMT01. The sequence goes on from DASQMT010000050.1 coordinate 1,418, forward strand.
GATGATGAACCTCGGGATCGTGCTGCCCGAGCCGGGCTACCTCGAGGCCGTGCGGGACATCACGCAGCGCCACGGCATCGTGCTGATCTTCGACGAGGTCAAGACCGGCTTCACGATCGCGGCCGGCGGCGCAACCGAGCGCTGGGGCGTCAAGCCCGACCTCGTGACGCTCGCCAAGGCGCTCGGAGGCGGCGTTCCTACCGGCGCGATCGGCGGCTCGGAGGAGGTCTTCTCGGTCGTCGAGAACGGCAGCGTCGTGCAGGTCGGCACCTACAACGGCAACCCGCTCGGGATGGCCGCCGTGCGGGCGAACCTCGAGCAGGTCATGACGCCCGAGGCCTACGTGCACCTCGATGCGCTCAACGATCGCATCCTCGCCGGCTGCCAGGGCGTGGTCGAGAAGTACAACCTGCCCGGCTACGCGATCGGGATCGCCGGCAAGGGCTGCGTCACGTTCTCGACCACCAAGGTGATCGACTACGAGACGTTCAAGGCCAACCAGGACAAGGACGTCTCCGAGCTCGCCTGGCTCTTCAACATGAACCGCGGCATCTTCATGACGCCCGGTCGCGAGGAGGAGTGGACGCTGTCGGTCACGCACACCGACGAGGCGATCGACGCCTACGTCGCCGTGTTCGACGAGATGGCGGCCGACCTGACCGCCTAGCGTCCCCCGGCCACGGCCACCGGAGGCCACACGAGGACGTCCTGCCGGCGCGCGAAGTTGAGCGTCGGCCGGTCGTCCAGGTCGATGCCGACCGGGGCGGTCATCGTGTTCGCGGCGAAGCGGGCGCGTGCCGGTTGCAGTGGCCACGGCGGGTGATGGATCTCGGTGCGGTGCAAGCGCCCATCGCCGTGCAGCGCGTACAGGCAGTAGCGCTCGGCCAGGAAGTGCTCCAGGCTGCCCGGCCTCGCGACGAACACGTCGCCGGTCGGCGCGTACTCCACCTCGAGCCGAGCCGCGGCGCCCGCCCACGGCGCGCGGTCGCTGCGATAGCTAACGCCGACACCGCGGCGCTGCCGGGCCATTCGCGCGTGGAAGTACGGCAGCCGATACGCGCGCCGCGCGGCGGCCACGGCGATGCGACTGCCGGCATCGAGGCTCAAGAACCAGATTCCCGGCTTGCCGCCGACGGTGACGTAGGTGCGCACGTTGAGCTCCGGAAACCACGATCCGAGGGGGAGCGGAGGCAGCCAGCGTGCACGCAGCGCGCGCACGACGAACGGCGTGACGCTGATCCACCCGGACCCGGCGAACTCGTCGAGCTCGAGCTGCCGGGGCACGATCCGCCGCAGGACTTCCGCGTTGACCGGCCAGTGGGCGAAGAGCAGGTCCTCCCACGTCTGTCCCATCACCCACGGCGGGTCGGGAAGCGACCACGGGCGGTGACTCTTGACCGCGAGCGTCCGGCTCTGAGCCCGTGCCAGCGGGAGGCCCCGCAACGGCTCGAGCACCGGATCAGCGCGCATGCCGAGCGCTCAGCCGAGCACCCGCGCGAGCCCGGCGGCGTGGACCTCGGTCAGCTCCTCCACGGGCACGGACAGCACGCCGTCGAGCCGCAGCTGATCGCCGCCGACGATGCCGATCAGCCGCGCGGCCGCGCCGAACGCGGTGAACGCCGCGTGCGGGGCGGAGACCACGAACGCGCCCGGTCCCTCGCCGAACAGCGCGTCCTCGCCGGAGTCGACGGTCACCTCCGCGCCGAGCCCGGCTGCCGCGCAGCACTCGGCGAGCGCGACCGCGAGGCCGCCCTCGGCCACGTCGTGCGCCGAGCGCAGCGCGCCGGAACGCACGCCCTGGCGGATCGCCGCGTGCAGTGTGCGCAGCTCGCCGAGATCCGCGGCGGGCAGGTCGCCCTCCGGCGCCGCCCCGCGCAACTTCGCGAGCTCCGACCCGGGCAGCGACGGCGCCCAGCCGCTCGCGGCGATCAGCGCCACCGTGTCGCCGGGCTGCGTGAAGCCGAGCCGGCCCGCGAGCGCCGCATCCGGCAGCTCGCCGACCATGCCGACCACC
>DASQMT010000051.1:0-3148 GCA_035645355.1 Solirubrobacteraceae bacterium
CTTGGACGTGAAGGGACCGGTCGTCAAGGACGGCGGCACGTCCACGATCGAGGTCGACCTCAAGCCGGGCGAGTACGCGTTCTACTGCTCGGTGCCCGGGCACCGCGAGGGCGGGATGGAAGGCAAGCTGACGGTCAAGTAGCGGCCCACGCCCGCCCGTCAGAGCGCGGTCGGCTGCGCTCGCGTCTGCTCCGCCTCGTCGCGGTCGTGCTGCTGAGCCGCATGCCAGAAGAAGTCCGCCAGCGCGAAGGCCATGATCAGGATGTCGACGGCGACCATCATCGCGCCCGCCGTCTGCTGGTCGCCGAGGGCGTCGAAGCCGCGCCGCTCGCCGCTGCCGTAGACGCCGGTGTATATAGGCTCCCGGATCAGCACGAAGCCCATCCCGAGGAACATGCCGAGCATCCGCGCGGCGAGGATGTGACCGATCTTCCAGAGCTCGCCGCGCAGGCGCCGGCGCTTGGGCTCCAGCGCCGGCCACCAGACGATCACCCCGGCGAAGATGAAGCTCGCGTGCTGCGCCGCGTGGACGAGCTCGTGGCGCACCGCGCCCTCGAACGCGAAGGTCAGGTGCCAGCCGTAGAGCACGAGCGCGTACACCGGGATCGCTACCAGCGGCCGGCGCAGCATCCGGAACGCTGCCCGCAGGCGCCGCCGCCGCGCCAGCGCGACCAGCACGGGGCGCGGCAGGAAGAAGCCCAGCAGCGGGTTGCGCAGGCCGGCCAGCAGCAGTGGGGCGCCGAGGTCGGCGAGCAGCAGGTGCTCGGCCATGTGGGCGCTCAGCAGCTCGTCGGCCAGCGCACCGAGCGGTGAGAGCAGCGCGATCGCCTGCAGCGCGAGCCCGGTGTGCCAGCAGGCGACCTGCGCCCGCGGGACCCGCACCCCGCGGCCGCCGAGCACCCGCAGAGCGCGCACATAGAGCGCCTCGGCGACGATGAGCCAGATCAGGATCGCCATCGCGCCCCAGTCTGGCGGGCGCGGCGCTTCAGAGAGCGCGCAGGAGCAGCACGAGCGCCACGACGGCGGCCGCGACCGCGATCACGTAGAGCAGCAGGCGGAAAGCGGCCGCCTCCGACCGCAGCGGGTTCTCCACGCTTCAGATGATGTAGACCGTCGCGTAGACCACGATCCACATCACGTCCACGAAGTGCCAATAGATCCCCGGCACCTCGATGCCTCGGTGGTCCTCCGCTGTGAAGTGGCCGCGGAACGCGCGGATCGTCACGAACAGCAACAGCGTCAGCCCGATGAACACGTGCGCGCCATGGAGGCCCGTGAGCCCGTAGAAGATCGTGCCCTGGGCGTGGTCCTGGGGCGCGAACCCGAGGTGCACGTACTCGTTGATCTGGACGAAGAGGAAGGTGCAGCCGAGCAGGAAGGTCGTGAGCATTCCCGCCTGGAGCCCGCGCCGGTTGCCCTGCTTGTGCGCGTGCTCTGCCCAGTGCAGTGTGAACGAGGACGAGATCAGGATCGCCGTGTTGACGCCGGCGATCAGCTTCGGCAGCTCGTTGCCCTCCGCCGGCCAGTCGGCTCCCTGGACGATCCGGACGAAGAAGTAGGCCGTGAAGAAGGCCCCGAAGACCATCACCTCGCTGATGATGAAGAGCAGCATCCCGAGCAGGGACGGGTCCACGCGCGAGGAGCGGTTGGCCGGCGGTGGGCCGTGATGCTCGTGCTCGGGGTGGCCTGCGGCGTGCCCGGCGGCGAGGGCGCCGGCCTCCATCAGGCCTCCACGGGCTCGGCCGAGGACTCGACGTGCTCGACCGGCTTGTTGGTCGCGCTCATGACGCGGTCGACGAGCTTGTCGGCCATCCAGCGCGAGCGGTTCGATGGCAGCGTCGAGATCACGATGTCGGAGATGTGGAAGAACTGGACGGCGTTCATCGTCGCCACGTAGGGGTCGGGGTCGCCGATCATGCCCGCGGCGACGACGCCCTCCTCCTTGAGCGAGTCGAGCAGCTGCGCCAGGCGGTCGCGCGCCGCCTTGACCGCGCGCCCGTCGCCGTCGTCCTGCGGCACGACCGCGATGAAGCGGCGCGGACGCTCCCCGGCGAGCGTCCGCAGCCGGCTCACGAGCTCCCCGCCCGCGATCGTCTGGTTCGCTACCACGAGCGTGACGTCGAAGGGCAGCCCGTCGCGCGCCAGGTCGACGACGACATGATTCACCGGCAGCCCGGTCTCGGCCTCGAGCGCCTCGATCAGGTCACGCTTCATCCAGCCCGACGACTTCGCCGGCAGCGTGGAGACGATGATCTCGCTGATCTTGTGCGAGTGGATCGCGTCCAGGGCGGCGTTCAGCGGATCGCCGTCGCCGACCTCGCCGGTGCCCTCGATGCCCTCCTCGCGCATGAACGCGAGCGCCAGGTCGACGCGCACCTGCGCCGAGTCGCGGACCGCCTCGTCGTAGATCACGTTGCCGTGCCGCGGCCGCGTCAGCGGGACGACGACGTGGAAGCGCGCATCGCCCTGCGCATGGCGCTCGCGCACGGCGTCGAGCAGCGCGCCGCCGCCGATCGTCTCGTTCGCCAGGACGAGCACCTCAGCCATCTGGTCCGCTCACCTCCGAATCGCGTCCGCCGGCCGCGACGGCCGCCGGTCTGGACGGTGCGGGCTCCGCGCCGGCGGGCCGGAAGACGCCGTGCACGGCTCCGGGGACTCCGTACTCGTACGGGCCGCCGACGACCGTCGGCACGTGGTCGAAGTTGAAGATCGGCGGCGGCGACGAGACCTGCCACTCGAGCGTCAGCGCGCGCCACGGGTTCGCCTCCGCGCGCGCGCCGGTGCGCCACGAGCTGACCATGTTGTAGACGAAGATCAGCGTAGAGAGCCCGAGCACGAACGAGGCGAGCGAGATGAACAGGTTCCAGCTCGCGAACTGCTCGGGGTAGTCGGCCACGCGCCGCGGCATGCCCTGAACGCCGATCAGGTGCATCGGCCCGAACGTCAGGTTGAACGAGACGAACGTGAGCCAGAAGTGCAGCCGGCCGAGCCGGTCGTCGAACATCCGGCCCGTCATCTTCGGGAACCAGTAGTAGACGCCGGCGAAGATCGTGAACAGCGAGCCGCCGTAGAGCACGTAATGGATGTGGGCGACGATGAAGTAGGTGTCGCTGACGTGGATCGTGATCGGCAGCATCGCGAGCATCAC
>DASQMT010000052.1:0-5180 GCA_035645355.1 Solirubrobacteraceae bacterium
GCCGGCTTCCTCGTCGGCCTGCTCGCGCGGGTCTGGCTGCCGCGCGGGACGCCGCAGGGCGACCCGCGGTAGCGCCCCGTGATGGTCGCGGGCGCCGGCGAGAGGGCCGCAGTCGATCGTGGCGTCGTGCTCTCCCCATCCCGCCGTCAGAGCGGCGCTTTCGGCGGGCAGCCCTGGCCGGAGCGCGTGGCTAGCCTGTTGCGCGGTGGACCTGCCCGACTTGATCCGATCGCGTCGGACGCACAAGGCGTACGCGCCCGGGCCGGTCGACCGCGAGACGCTCGACGAGCTGTTCGAGCTCGCGCGCTGGGCGCCGAACCACAATCTCACGAACCCCTGGCGCTTTCGCGTGTTGGGCCCGGTCGCGCTGGCGCGGCTCAAGCGCGCGGCCGGCCTGGAGGCGGCAGTGAAGCTGGAGCGCGCGCCGACGCTCGTCGCCGCGTCGGTCGCCCAGACGGGCGATCCGATCCCCGACGCCGAGGACCGCGACGCGGCCGCCTGTGCGTGCTACATCGTCCTGCTCGCCGCGCACGAGCGTGGTCTCGGCGGCTACTGGCGTACGCCGGCGGTGCTGCGCGAGACGGCGGGGCGGCACGCGTGCGCGATCCCGGAGCATGAGACCGTGCTCGGCCTGCTGCACCTCGGCGAAGCGCGCGGGGCCAAGCAGCCGCCCGAGCGAGCGGCGCTCGAGACCTTCGTCTGGCACCTGCCCTGATGCTCCTGCGCGCCGACGCCGTCGCCGGGCCGGCGGCGTGAGCGCTCCGCCCCGCGTCCTGCGCGCCGGCTCGCGATGCGTCAGCTTCGCGGGCGCGCCGCTGCTCATGGGGATCGTCAACGCGACGCCGGACTCGTTCTCCGACGCCGGCGAGCTGCCCGACGTTCCCGCGCGCGTCGCGCGCGCGCACGAGCTGGTCGCCGCGGGCGCGAAGGTCATCGACGTGGGCGCCGAGTCGGCCTTCGGCGGGCGCCCGCCCGTGCCGGCCGACCAGGAGGCCGGCAGGGTGGTGCCGGTGATCGAGCGGATCGTCGCCGAGCTCGACGTGCTGGTCTCCGTCGACACGTACAAGCCGGCCGTGGCGGAGGCGGCGATCGCGGCGGGCGCCCAGCTCGTCAACGACGTCTCGGGATTGTGCGACCCCGCGCTTGCGGAGCTCTGCGCCGCGACCGGCGCGGGCCTGGTGCTGATGCACACGCGAGTGGCGCCCAGGGGCACGCTGCTCGAGCCGGATTTCTACGACGACGTGGTCGCCGACGTGCGCGACTTCCTGGCCGAGCGGATCGCGCTCGCCGTGGGCGCCGGCATGCGCCCCGAGCAGCTGCTGCTCGATCCTGGCCCGGACTTCGCCAAGACACCTGCCCAGACCGTGGCCGTGCTGCGGCGGCTGGACTCGTTGCACGAGCTGGGGCGGCCGCTGCTCCTGGCGGTCTCGCGCAAGGACTTCCTGGGCGCGATCACCGGCCGGGCCCCGCGCGACCGCGGCGCCGCGACGCTGGCGGCGGTCGGCTGGGCGGCGGATGCCGGCGCGCACGCCGTCCGGGTCCACGATGTCCGCGCGGCGGCCGACTTCCTCGCAGTCCGTGCCGTGCTGCGCGGCGATCGCGCGCTCGCGCCGGCCGAGGGCCTCACGCCCGACCGCTACCCGCCGGGCTAGACTGGTGGTGCATGGGTTGCCGGTCGCTGCGCACAACGCGGCCGGAGCGCCAACCGACCATCCGCTAGCAAGGAGCAGCACATGTCTTCCGTACTGGACCGCGACGCGCTCGACAAGAGCCCGCTCGCAGACCTTCACCTGATCGCCGACGAGCTCGGCGTGGACGGGTTTCGCCGCCTGCGCAAGGGCGAGCTCGTGAAGGCGATCATCGCGCGCCAGTCAGGCGACGACGCGCCCGCCGCCGCCGTCGAGGACGCGCCGCCGCCGCGCCGCCGCGGCCGCGCCAGGCCGGAGCCGGTTGCGGACGCGGACCCTGACGTCGAGACCGAGGCCGAGGCGGACGCAGTCGTCGATGCCGAGGCCCAGGAGGACGGCGCGACCGACGAGCACGCGCCCGCCCGCGCGCGCCGCGGGCGTCGTGGCGGCCGCGGGCGCGGCCGGCGCGAGGACGGTGACGAGGGTGGCCGCGAGCACGAGCGCGAGCGCGGCGATCGTGACCGCGAGCGAGGCGAGCGCGACCGCGGCGGCGCCGAGGAGCGCGTCGTCGAGGGCGTCGTCGAGCTGCTCGGCAACGGCTCCGCTTTCATCCGGCTCGGTGCCGAAGGCGAGACGACCGACGGTGACGTCTACGTGTCCGCCGCCCAGGTCAAGCGCTGCGAGCTCGTGACCGGAGACCGGATCGCCGGCCCGGTACGTGCGCCGCGACGCTCGGAGCGCTTCCCCTCGCTCGTACGCGTGGACACGATCAACGACAGCCCGGCCGACGAGGTCGCCGAGGGCACGAAGTTCGAGGACCTGCCGGCTACGTGGCCGAGCGAGCGCCTGGCGCTCGGCTCCGACGACGTGACGCTCAAGGCGGTCGAGTGGCTGACGCCGTTCGGCAAAGGGTCGCGCGTGCTGATCTGCGGCGGTCCGCGAGCCGGCAAGAGCGAGCTGGTGCGCGCGATCGCCGAGACCCTCGCGGGCCGCGAAGGGCTCGAGCTGCTGGTCGTGCTGGCCGGCGTGCGGCCGGAGGAGGTCGGCGACTGGGCCGAGCCCGCCCCGGTCGCGAGCGTCTCGTTCGCGAGCTCGCCCGACGTGCAGGCGCAGGCAGTCGAGCAGGCGATCGAGCAGGGCCGCCGCGTCGCTGCCCGCGGCGGCGACGCCGTGGTCATGATCGACACGCTCGAGTACGTGCCGCCACAGCTCGCGCGGCGCGCTCTCGCCGCAGCGCGCAACATCGCCGACGGCGGCTCCCTGACCGTCGTCGCGACGGCGCCCGTGCCGTTCGGCGGGGAGAGCACGGTCGTCGCCCTCGACGCCCGCCTCACCGCGCTGCGGCACTTCCCGGCGTTGGACCTGGCCGGCAGCGGCACGTTGCGCGCGGACGCGCTGGTCGGCGATGCGGGCGCCGAGGCGATCGCCAAGGCGCGTGCCGAGGCGGCGAGCGACTAGTTCCGTGTGTAGGCGACCCGGCCCCAGTTGGGCTCGGGTGAGAGCTCGATCGGCTCCTGGTCGCGCTCGGGCTGGACATAGCCGAAGGAGTTGCTGAGCTCGTCGAAGACGACGTCGAGCTCGCCCTCCTTCACGCGCTGGTCCAGCCAGGCGGAGCGGAAGACGAGCCGGCGCAGCCAGTGCACAAGCGAGCGCTCGGACGGGCCGACGAGCTCGGGCCAGCAGTCGTTGACGTGCTCGCCGAGGCCCGATGCGGGATCCTGCACCTCGCCGTTGACCGTCAGATTGACGAGGTCCTCGAGCTCGGTGCTCTCGAGCCGCCCGCCGACGAATCCAAGCTTGAGTGCGGCCTGCTCGACGCGCTCGGAGAAGTCGCGCTCGTTGAACGTGAAACGCAGGTCTCCGTACTCCAGGACGTAGTCCTGGCCGGAGTCGTAGTTTCCTCGGCGAGTCGGGTGGTCCATCGTCACGGGCGGTCCGCCGCCGGGCCTGCCCGCGGCGTCTGCATCTTAGGCGCGGATCCTGCCCGCGCGGTCACGATGAACTGGATCTTTCAATCGGCGAGGCGCTGGCGCAGGTCGAAGGCCCGCATGGCGTCGCTGCCGGTGTCCGGCCAGTCGAAGAAGCGGCGGTTGACGCATGCTTCGCCCGCACCGTGCCAGTCGAACGCCTGCTCGACCTGGAAGTCGCAGCGCGCGCGCGGCCGGCCCGCCAGCTTGACGGCTCCGAAGCCGGCCCGGGTGCGCTCGGCGGCCTCGAACAGCGCGACGTCGATCTCGCTCGCGAAGACCTTGTGCACGCAGCCCATGAAGCGGCGGCCGCTCAGCGCGTCGTCGTACTGGTACAGGCTCGGGCAGGCGGCGGCGACGCAGGAGGAGGGCTCGATCACGCGGTCGCAGAACGTCGAGCACTGACGGCATTCGTTACTCGATGTGCGGCGGATCGCCCGCGCCATCGCAAAAATATACGCGTACGGGGGCGAGGTCGGGCTCGTGCTCGCATACCTCCGTCATGACCGAGCCCACCGCCATCCTGATCGTCGAGGACGACGACCCCACCCGCACGTTCCTGGCCGACAACCTGACCGCGGACGGCTACGACCTGCTCGTGGCCGGCACGCTGGCTGAAGCGCTACGGACGCTCGAGTACCACCACGTCGACCTGGCGGTCGTCGACCTCGAGCTCCCCGACGGCTCAGGCCTCGAGCTGCTGCGCAAGGTGCGCGAGTCGGGCGGTCCCGGCGCACGGCTCGATCGGCGGCTGCCGCTGCTCGTGCTGTCCGGGCATGCGGGGGAGACCGACCGGGTGCGCGGTCTCGAGCGCGGGGCCGATGATTTCCTCTCGAAGCCGTTCTCGTACAGCGAGTTGCGCCTGCGCGTCGCGGCGCTCCTGCGGCGCACACGCGAACGGCCGTCCGAGGGGCGGCTGCGAGTGGGCGAGCTGGCGCTCGACCCGGTCGCGCGTGAGGTGCGGCTACGCGATGTCCGCGTGCAGCTCTCCCAGAAGGAGTTCGCGCTCCTGCGCCAGCTTGCGACCGAGCCCACGCGCGTGTTCACGAAATCGGAGCTGCTGCGCGACGTCTGGGGCTTCCGGTCGAGCGGCGCCACTCGCACCCTGGACAGCCACGCCTGCCGGCTGCGGCAGAAGCTCTCCTCGCACGGCGACCGGTTCGTCGTGAACGTCTGGGGCGTCGGCTACAGGCTCGTCGACGGGCCGGTCGACGAGGCGGCCGCAGCTGCGACGGGCACGGCGCTGCGGGAGTCCTCGTGAGCGCGCTGCTCGCCGCCGCCGGCTGGATCGCCGCTGTCTGTGCGCTCGCGACGGCTGTGCACCGGCGCGCGGTGAGCGCACGCCGGCTCGCGCTGGTCGCGGAGGCGGCGCACGAGCTGCGAGCGCCGCTGAGCGCCGCGCTGTTGGGCCTCCACGGCGTCGTTGCGGACGCCCAAGGCGCCCGCCGTGTTGCAGCCGTCGAGCTGGAGCTGCGGCGTGCGGCGCTCGCGCTCGCCGACCTCGACGCCGCGCCGCGCGGCCGGCGCGCCCCAGAGCTTGCCGAGCCGGTTGAGCTGCTCGCGGTGCTCGGCGAGGCGGTCGCGG
>DASQMT010000053.1:0-8867 GCA_035645355.1 Solirubrobacteraceae bacterium
GACTTCGTCGCCGCTCGGTTCACACGCCGCGCTGCCCTGGCGCCGAAGCCGTGCGGTCGCGGTCCGTCGGATCCGGGCGCGAGACGTGCTCAGGCAGGCCAAGGCGTCAGGCGCCGGACCGGCGTGATCTGATGCGCCGTACTGCCCGTCGAGGCGTCCGATCGCGCTCCGACCGCAGCACTCGGGCCGCCCACCTGGGGCGGCCCGAGAGCGGTGAAGTCCGGCGCCCCGGGGAGGGCGCCAGGCCGTCCGGCGCTCCCGTCCTCCCAGACCGGGCGCCTTCAGGCGGTCGATGCCGCGTCAAAGCCGGCGATGCACCGGCATGCGGCAGACCTGCACGTGCGGCCGCGCGGTTCCGGGGCGGCGCGTGCGCGGCTGACGGTTGACTCGTCGTCTGTGCGGGTGCGCGACGGTGGGGGCGGCCGACCTGCCACGGCCCACCGGAACCGGCCGGGGAGCCGGAGCCTGGAGGGCCGTGGGGCCGAGCGTTGCCTCGCCCAGCGTCGCGAACTCGAGTGCTGTTCCCAGAGCACCGCGCACCAGCTCGCCGAGCGAGCGTCTGTTCGGGCGACTTGTCGTCAGCGCGGGGAACATGTGTTCGGAAAGGTAGGGGCGCGGTCGGACGGAAGAGGTGTGCGGCTCAATCGGTTCTGGCGCAGAAACGGCTCCAGCGCGCCGAAAAGCGAACCGCCAGGATGAATGAGAAGTTGCAGGGCGAGCTGGCTGCCCGATCGACAGCGCCATAGCGTGGACCCGGGGCAGGCTCCGACGATCGGAGCGGCTGGTCGCCCGCTCGAGCCCATCGGAGCGCCGGCGGGTCAGCCGGGCACGCCGTACGTTCGCCGGCCGCGCCGGGGACCCGCCGCGCGCGCCACCGTCGGTCACGGGTAGGGTCGCACTCGTCTCCCGCCCGCTCGAGAAAGAGGTCCGTCTTGAAGCTGCTTCGCATCGTCGCCGTGGCGGCTGCCGCCGCGGGCGCGTGCTCGCTTGCGCCTGCCGCGTCGGCGCGAGACTCCGGATCGTCGCGCGGCGACGTCCACCGGGAGCTGCCGCTGGTCATCGGCCACCGTGGCGCTCCGGGATACCTGCCCGACCACACGCTCGCGGGGTACAGGCTGGCGATCAAGATGGGGGCCGACTACATCGAGCCCGACCTCGTGTCGACCAAGGACGGCATCTTGGTCGCGCGCCACGAGCCCCACATCGGGACCACGACCGACGTCAGCTCACATCCCGAGTTCGCCGACCGCATGCGCGACGGCACCCTCGACGGTGCGACTGTCGAGGATGAATGGTGGGTCTCCGACTTCACTCTCAGGGAGCTCAAGACGCTGCGCGCGTTACAGCCGCTGCCGAAAGAACGCCCGACCGGGTTCGACCGCAGGTACAGGATTCCGACGCTCACGCAGGTGCTCGCGCTGGCACGCTCCGAGGGCCGCAAGCGCGGCCGCAAGGTCGGCGTGTACCCCGAGACGAAGCACCCGACGTACCACAGGCAGCTCGGCCTGCCGCTCGAGCGCCGGCTCGTCCGCGCGCTGCGCCGCGCGGGTCTGGATCGACGCCGCGCGCCCGTCTACATCCAGTCCTTCGAGCAGTCGAACCTGCGCCGGCTGAACCGCATGACGCGTGTGAAGCTGGTGCAACTGGTCGATGCGAACGACGTCAACCTCGACGGGAGCCTTGACTACACCGCACCTTCCGATCGGCCTTACGACTGGACCGTCTCCGGCGACCCGGGCCTGATGAGCCGGACCTACGGGTTCTTCGCCAGGAACGCCGGGCTGGACGAGATCGCAACCTACGCCGACGGAATCGGCCCGTGGAAGCCTTACATCGTCAGCCGCACCGCCACCGACGCAAATGGGGATGGGGAAGCCGACGACACCAACGGCGACGGAGCTGTCGACGAGAGCGACTGGGAGCTCGCGCTGCCGACGTCACTCGTCCGTCGCGCGCACAGGCGCGGGCTGGAGGTGCACCCCTACACGTTCCGCAACGAGGCCCGTCGGCTCGCGTCCGACTACGAGGGTGATCCCGCCGCCGAGTACGGGCTGCTCTTCGCGCTCGGCGTCGACGGCGTGTTCTCGGACTTCCCGGACACCGCGGTGGCGGCGCGCGCGGCGTTTTTCAGAGGGTAGGCGAGCGACGCGGCGCCGGGGTTCGACCCCCCGGCGCCGCGGTACGCTCGCGCGGTGATCCACCTGCGGATCGTCGCTCGCAACGGCAAGACCGAGCCGGCGCTTGCGCTGCTGGAGCGCTCGCGGTCCGTCTGCAACGTCGTCCTGCTGCCCGCCGTCGCGCGCGATCCCGGAGGCGACCTCATCCTGGCCGACGTGGCCCGCGAGGACGCCAGCATCGTGGTGTCGGACCTCGAGGAGCTCGGGCTGGGCAGGGACGGATCGATCTCCCTCACCGAGATCGACACCCTGATCTCTGAGCTCCTCGCGTTCATGGTGATCGCGACGCTGCTCGCCGCGGTCGGCATCTACCAGGACTCGGCGATCCTGATCGTCGGCGCGATGGTCGTCGGGCCCGAGTTCGGCCCGCTCGCGGGCTTCTGCGTCGCCGCCGTCGAGCGGCGGCGGGAGCTGGCGCTGCGCTCCGCCCGGGCGCTGGCCGTCGGCTTCCCGCTGGCGATAACCGCCGCCTTCCTGGCGACGCTCGCGTTCAGGGCGACCGGGCTGTTCGAGGACAGCTTCAGCCAGGAGGGGCACAGCATCGCCAACATCATCGCCCAGCCCGATTTCTTCACCTTCTTCGTCGCCGCCTGCTGGCCGTGCTGAGGCTGAGCATGCCCGCCGTCCCCGCGCCCAGCTGCTGATCAACGTCGCGTCGATCGTCATCGCCGGCAGCGCGGTGCTCTACCTGCAGAAGTGGCTCTACGAGCGTCGCAGGCAGCGGCACATGCGCGATCCCGAACGCCGGGCAGCCGGTCTCGCTGCTAGACCGACGAGCCGAGCGAGGACCAGATCTCGATCTTCGTCCTGACCTTCTCTACGACCGCGTCGGTGAACTCGGTCGTCGTGGCGTGGCCGCCGAGGTCGAACGTCTTGACGCCGCCCGCGGTCGTCTCGAGCGTGCTCTCGTAGATCGCGCGCGAGGCGCGTTCCGCTCCCTCGAAGCCCTTTGCGGCGGCCTGGCCCATGACCGCGGCGCAGGCGAGGATCATCGCCATCGGGTTTGCCAGGTCCTTGCCCTGCAGCGACGGCGCTGTGCCGTGCGGCGCCTCGGCCATGGCGACGTTGACGGCGAAATCGTCGTCGAAGGCGAGCAGCACGGACTCGGCGCCGGCGATCGAGCCGAACATCGGCATCACGAGGTCCGAGAGGCAATCGCCGTCGCGGTTCAGCGCGGGGATCACGAGCGGTACGTCGGCGGCCCCCGTCAGCAGCCCCGCGTAGGTGGCGTCGATCAGGACAGGCGCATAGTCGACCTTCGGGTGCTGCTGGGCAGCGCTGTCCATCTCCTCCTTGAGCATTCCCTCGTAGACCGGTGAGACGGTCCACTTCGGGCCGCCGTAGACGCGCGCGCCGGAGCGCTCGGCGGCGCGGAACGCGAAGTCGGCGACCGCCCGGCAGACGCCGCGCGTGATCCGCTCCGTGCGCAGCGCGACCTCGTCGACCGAGCCCTTCGAGCCCTCGCGCCACTGCTCCGCGCCGTAGGCGTCGCCGACCGCCATGCGCACGACCGAGATCGGGTAATGCACGCCCGAGACAGGCCCGACGACGCCCGGGATCCGCCGGCCGGTGCGGACGATCACCTTGCCGTCCACCTCCTCGCGCAGGATCCGGTTGGGCGAGCCGACGTCGTCGGCGCCCTCCGGGGTGACGGTCGCGGCCTTGATCCCGAACCCGGCCTCGCGCATCGCCGCCGCCGCCTCGGTCACGCAGCCGTTGCCCGTCTCGCGCCGGCGCTCGAGCGAGAGGTCGTGATGCTCGAGCTCGAGCTCGACGCCGCAGACGTCGGCGTCGAGCACGCGCAGCGCCTGCTCGAGCAGCTCCTGGCCCGTCTCGTCGCCGCCCAGGACGACGATCCGCAACGGCTCAGGCATGCGCCGCCGACCCGTCGAGCTCGAGCTCTTCCGAGCGCTCCTCGAGGGCGGCGATCACGAAAGCGAGGTGCTCGTCGAAGTCGACGCCGAGCGCCTCGGCGCCCGCCCGCAGCTCCTCGCGGTCGACCGCGGCGGCGAAGGCCGGCGTCTTCATCTTCTTCTTGACCGACTTCGGAGACAGGCCGTGGATCCCGGTCGGGCGGACGTAGGCGCAGGCCATCACGAAGCCACACAGCTCGTCGACCGCGTAGAGCGCCTTCTCCATCGGGCTGTCGCGCGAGACGCCGAGGCGGTCCGCGTGCGACGCCACCGCCCGCACCAGCTCCGGCGGGTAGCCGCGCCGCTCGAGCTCCTCCAGGGCGATCCGCGGATGGCCCGTCTCGAGGTCGGGATGGCGCTCGTAGTCGAGGTCGTGGAGCAGGCCGGTGATGCCCCACAGCTCCTCGTCGGACTCGAAGCGCCGAGCGTACGCGCGCATCGCCGCCTCGACGGCGAGCACGTGCTTGCGCAGCGACGGGGAATGCGTCCATTCGCAGAAGAGGGACCAGGCCTCCGGGCGCGAAAGCTGGAGCGACATGGCTGGTACCCTAGCCCAGCTTCCGGGCCGGACCGACGCCCGTCCGTCCCCGTCGCTGCCACCCCTGATGGAAAAGCTCGTCATCGAAGGCGGCGTGCCGCTGTCCGGCACCGTCGTGCCCGCCGGCAACAAGAACGCGGCCCTGCCGCTGCTCGCCGCCTGCCTGCTGACGGACGAGCAGATCGTGCTCGAGAACGTGCCGCAGATCCGCGACACCGAGGCGCTGATGGTGCTGCTCGAGGATCTCGGCGTGAAGGTCGACCGGCGCGACGGGAACGTCGTCGCGCTGCAGGCCGACGCGGTCACGAAGACCGACGTCGACCCTGACCTGGCGGAGACGATCCGCGCGTCGTTCCTGGTCGCGGGCCCGCTGCTCGCCCGCTTCGGCGAGGCGCTGCTGCCGCCGCCCGGCGGCGACGTGATCGGGCGCCGCCGGCTCGATCCGCACCTGGACGCGTTCCGCGCGCTCGGAGCGCACGTCGAGCACGGGCGCGACATCGGCCTTCGCGCTCCCTACGGCGGCCTGGAGGCATGCGACTTCTTCATGGACGAGCCCTCGGTGATGGGCACGGAGAACGCGCTCATGGCGGCGGCGCTGACGCCCGGCTCGACCGTGATCCGCAACGCGGCGTCCGAGCCGCACGTGCAGGACCTTGCGCGTCTGCTGACCCGCATGGGGGCGAAGATCGAGGGGATCGGCTCCAACGTCATGCACGTGCACGGTGTGATGCGGCTGAGCGGCTGCGAGCACCGCGTCTCGCCCGACCACATCGAGATCGCCTCGTTCATGGCGCTCGCCGGGGTCACAGGCGGCGAGCTGAGGGTCGCCGGCTGCGTGCCCGAGGACCTGCGCATGATCCGGCTCGTCTTCCAGCGCCTGGGCCTGCGCTCCGAGCTCGACGGCTCCGACGTCGTCGTGCCCGGCGGCCAGAAGCTGGTCGTGGAGCGCGACGCGGGCGGCTACCAGTCCAAGGTCGAGGACGGCCCGTGGCCGGCGTTCCCCGCCGACCTGACATCGATCGCGTTGGCGCTCGCGACGCAGTCCGAGGGCACCGTGCTGATCTTCGAGAAGATGTTCGAGAACCGGCTGATCTTCACGGACAAGCTGGTCAACATGGGCGCGCACATCATCCTGTGCGACCCGCACCGGGCAGTGATCTCGGGACCCACGCGCCTGCGCGGCGCCCGGCTGGAGTCGCCCGACATCCGCGCCGGAATGGCGATGCTGATCGCGGCGCTGTGCGCCGACGGCACCTCGGAGATCGGCAACGTGCGCCAGATCGACCGCGGCTACGAGCGCATCGACGAGCGCCTGGCGGCGCTCGGCGCGCGCATCGAGCGCCAGGTCGCGTAGCGTCGCCGGCACGATGTCGACGATCCACCCGACGCCGTCCGGGACGCGCGACGTCCTGCCGGACGAGATGCGCGAGCTGCATGTGGTCGTCGAGGCGCTGCGGGGGGTCTTCGCCGCGCGCGGCTACGGCGAGGTGCGCACGCCGGCACTCGAGTACGAGCAGGTTTTGACGCGCGGGGACCCGGCGGCGGCCGACCCGGCCTACAAGCTGTTCGACGAGCAGGGCAACGTGCTCGTGCTGCGCTCGGACATGACGATCCCGATCGCACGCGTGGTTTCGACCCGCTACGCGACCGCCGAGCCGCCGCTGCGCTTCTGCTACGTCGCGCACGCCTACCGCTCCGTCCGCCCGCAGCGCGGTCAGGACCGCGAGATGCTGCAGGCCGGGATCGAGGTCGTCGGCGTGCCCGGTCCCGACGGGACCGCCGAGGCGCTGACCGTGCTCTGCGCGGCGCTCGACGCGTGCGGGCTCGCGGACTACCGGATCGGACTCGGCGACGCCGCGCTCTACCCCGCCCTGTTGGACGCGCACGGCGTGCCGGCGAGCGCACGCGCGGCGATCGTGGGCGAGCTGCAGGCGCGCGACTTCGTCGGCCTCGAGCGCGCTGTCGCCGGCCTGCGGCTCGGCGCAGAGGCCGCACGGGCTCTGTCCGAGCTGCCCCAGCGGCGCGGCGGCGTGGAGGTCCTCGACGCGGCCGGGGCGGTCGCCGACGGGCTGCGCGGGCTGTACGGGGCGCTGCCCGAGAGCGTCGCGGGCCGTATCATCTTCGACCTCGGCCTGGCCCGCTCGCTTGGCTACTACACGGGTGCTGTGTTCGAGGTCTATGACACGGCGCTGGGCGCGCCGCTGGGGGGCGGCGGGCGCTACGACGACCTGCTAGGCCGCTTCGGTCGCGAGCTTCCGGCCGCGGGCTGGGCGCTGAACGTCGAGCGGCTGCACATCGCCCTGGTCGGCGAGCGTCGCGGTGAGCGGCTGTGAGCGGCTTGAACGGCCTCACGCTGGCGGTCCCGCGCGGTGCGCTGATGCCTGACACGCTGGGGCTCCTCGATCGCCTCGGCGTCGACACGGCGCCCGTCAGGGCGAACGAGCGCAAGCTCCTGTTCGAGGATGCAGGCATCGTCACGATGCGGCCGTCCGACGTCGCCACCTACGTCGAGGCGGGCGCCGCGGACCTCGGCATCACCGGCAAGGACGTGCTCGCCGAGCAGTCCGAGCGCGCGGTCTACGAGCTGCTCGACCTGGGCTTCGGATCCTGCTCGATGGTCGTCGCCACCACGGCGGGAGAAGATCGGCTCGCCGAGTCGCTGCGGCGCCTCGGCGTGATGCGCGTCGCCACCAAGTACCCCCGGATCGCGACGCGCCACTTCGAGCGCACGGGGCGCCAAGCCGAGATCGTGGAGGTCAACGGCTCGGTCGAGCTGGCGCCGCTGACGGGCCTCTCGGAGGGCATCGTCGACCTGACCGCGACCGGCACGACGCTGCGCGAGAACGGGCTCGTGGTGCGCGAGGAGATCCTCGCCTCGACCGCCCGCCTGATCGCGAACCCGGTAGCGCACAAGCTCAAGGCGGAGGCGCTCGACGACCTCGTGGCGCGCATGCGGGCGGCGCTGCGCGATGGTTGAGCGGCTCGCGCTCGCGGCCGGCGACGCCGCCTCCGTCGCGGCCCAGGTTCGCACGTACCTACCGGCGCCGGGCTCGGTCGCCGACCGGGTCGCGGGGATCGTCGAGTCGGTGCGTGAGGGCGGTGACCACGCGCTGCTCGAGCACGAGCGGCGCTTCGCCGCCGCGGACGGGACCGCGCCGCTGAGCGTGCCGGCCGACGAGCTGCGCGCGGCGCTCGACGCGCTCGACCCGGACGTCCGGTCGGGGCTCGAGCTCGCGCGTGACAACGTCGAGCTGGTGGCCCGCGCCGCGCTCGGCGAGGACCGCGACGTCGAGCTGCCGCAGGGCCAGTGGATCCGCCTGCGCGAGCTGCCGGTCGCGCGCGCTGCCGTGTACGCGCCCGGCGGCCGGCAGCCGTATCCGTCCTCGGTGGTGATGGGCGTCGTGACGGCGCGCGTCGCCGGGGTGGAGGACGTCGTCGTCGCCGCTCCGGCGCACGGGGTCATCCTCGCCGCCTGCGCGCTCTGCGGCCCGACCGCGGTCTACCGCATGGGTGGCGCCCAGGCGATCGCCGCGCTCGCGTTCGGGACCGAGACGATCCGACCCGTCGACGTGATCGTGGGCCCGGGGAACATGTACGTCCAAGAGGCCAAGCGACAGCTCACGGGCCTGGTGGGGAGCGACGGCTTCGCCGGGCCGTCGGACTTGCTCGTGCTCGCCTCGAGCGGCGCCGACGCCCACCTGATCGCGCTCGACATGCTGGCGCAGGCCGAGCACGGCGACGACTCGCTCGTGGTCGCGGTCTCCGACGACGTGGCGCTGCTCGACGCAGTCGGGCGCGAGCTGCAGGCGCTCTACCGCGACCGGCCGAGCGTCGCGGCCGGCCCGAAGGTGCTGGTCGACGCGGCTGACCTCGCCTCGGCGCTCGCGCTCTCGGAGGCGCTCGCTCCAGAGCATCTGCAGCTCGTCGGCGCGGCGGCCGAGGCGCTCGCCCCGCGCGTTCGCAATGCGGGCTGCGTCTTCGTCGGCGCGGCCAGCGCCACCGCCTTCGGCGACTACGTCGCGGGCTCGAACCACACGCTGCCGACCGCGGGCGCCGCGCGCTTCGCCTCCGGCCTGAACGTGGGTCACTTCCGCCGCCGCATGGCGGAGGTGCACGTGGGCGACGCGGCGACGCAACTCGCGCGCGCGGGCGTCCCGATCGCCGAGGCCGAGGGCTTCGTGGTCCACGCGGAGTCGATGTCAGCCCGGATCCGCGAGAATCGGTGACCGCATGAGCCGC